>NZ_JBFBAO010000272.1:0-9956 GCF_040682255.1 Micromonospora sp. NPDC051296
CTTGACGAACGGCTCCTCCTCGCCGGCCCAGTCCTTGTAGTAGGAGCTGCCGAGCAGGATCCGGATGCCCAGGTTGATGTCGACCAGGTCGGTGGTGAGCAGCTTGCCGTCGACGACGATGCCGGGCGTGACGTGCATCGCCCGCCCCCAGTTCGTCATGGTCTCGTACCGGTAGTCGACGACGTCGGGGTTCTGGAAGGAGCCCCAGCAGCCGAGCAGCACCCGGCGGCGGCCGACCTCCTCGTAGCCGGGCAGCGCCTCGTACCAGAAGTCGAAGATGTCGTCGTTCATGGCGACGGCCTTCTTGACGAAGTCCAGGATGCTGATCAGCCGGCTCAGGTAGTCGGTGAACAGCGACGGCTGCGGCATGGTGCCGACGCCGCCCGGATACACCGTCGACGGGTGGACGTGCCGGCCCTCCATCAGGCAGAACATCTCCCGGGTCGTCCGGCTGACCTTCAGCGCCTCCTTGTAGACCTCGCCCTCGAACGGGTTGTACGCCCGCATGATGTCGGCGATCGTCCGGTAGCCGTGGATGTCCCGGCCGGGTGCCGCGGTGGCCTCCGCGCGGGCGAGGACGCTGGGGTTGGTTTGCTTGACCATCGCCTCGCAGAAGTCGACGAAGACGAGGTTGTCCTGGAAGAGGGTGTGGTCGAACATGTACTCGGCGGCTTCGCCGAGGTTGATGATCCACTCGGCCAGCGGCGGCGTCTTGATGCCGTACGCCATGTTCTGCGCGTACACCGAGCAGGTCGTGTGGTTGTCGCCGCAGATGCCGCAGATCCGGCTGGTGATGAAGCCGGCGTCGCGCGGGTCCTTGCCCTTCATGAACACCGAGTAGCCGCGGAACAGCGACGACGTGGTGTGGCACTCGGCGACCACCCGGTTCGCGAAATCGATCTTCGTGTAGACGCCGAGGTTGCCGATGATCCGGGTGATCGGATCCCACGCCATCTCCACCAGCTCGCCGGGCTTCTGACCGGCGGCCGGCTTCGGTTTCGTCGCGGTCACGGCTTGTTCCTCTCCATCGCTGCCTGGCGCCGAGGATCCGCCGGACCGTACGGGCGCCACCGGGGGTTGTAGCCGCTGGTCAGCTCGGGACCGTTGTGGTGCCACTTCGGTTCCCGGTTGGCGGTGACGTTGGTGATGCCGCGCAGGCGGCGGATCAACGCGCCGTACGGCTTGATGAGCAGGGTGGACAGGCTCCCGCCGGGCGGCATGTCCATGAACGGCATGAACTTGTCGGGGAAGCCCGGCATGGTGCAGCCGATGCAGATGCCACCGACGTTGGGGCAGCCGCCCACCCCGTTCATCCAGCCGCGTTTCGGGACGTTGCAGTTGATGACCGGCCCCCAGCAGCCGATCTTCACCTGGCACTTGGGCGAGTTGTAGTCCTTGGCGAAGTCGGCCTGCTCGTAGTAGGCGGCCCGGTCGCAGCCCTCGTGCACGGTCTTGCCGAACAGCCACTGCGGCCGCAGCATCTGATCCAGCGGCGGCGGTGGTGCGGAGCCTGCGGCGTGGTAGAGCACCCAGGTCAGGGTCTCCATGAAGTTCTCCGGCTGGATCGGACAGCCGGGCACGTTGACGATCGGCAGGCCGCCCTGGGACCGGAAGTCCCACCCGAGATAGTCGGCCAGGCCCATGCACCCGGTCGGGTTGCCCGCCATGGCGTGGATGCCGCCGTACGTCGCGCAGGTGCCGGCCGCGACCACCGCCCACGCCTTCGGTGCCAGCTGGTCGATCCACCAGTTCACGGTCAGCGGCTCGCCGGTCTTCTCGTCGTTGCCGAACGAGGTCCAGTACCCGTCGCCGTTGATGTTCTCGTTCGGGATCGATCCCTCGATGACGAGGATGAACGGCTCGGTCATCTCCCCGCGGGCCGCTCTCCGGTACGGCGCCAGGAACTCCTCGCCGCCGGCCGCCGGCGACAACACCTTGTTGTGCAGGTTGACCTTCGGCAGGCCGGGAACGAGCCCGAGGACGACGTCCTCGATGGCGGGCTGAGCGGAGGCGGTCATCGACACGGAGTCGCCGTCACAACTCATGCCCTCGGAGATCCAGAGGATGGTGACCTCGTCGTACCCGTTCTCCTGCGGCGGCACCGCGGCGGGTTCCCGCACGCCCTGGCTCATGCCGCCACCTCGCTCCGCTCGGCGTCGACCTGAGCATTTTCCGCGCTGCGTTGCCGATTCACTCGCTGGCGCTCGCTCATGCGTCCGCGCTCCCCGGGTCGTGGCTGGCCGCCGCCGGCACCAGCGCGGGCGGCTCGACGACGTCCACGGTGATCGACTCCAGCACCACGTCGTCGGTGCCGGTGACGTCGATGTCGATGCCACCGCAGCGCGGACAGGCCACCATCGCGAGGTGGTCGTCGACCGGCCCGCTGCGCCCGCAGTCGTGGCAGGCCACGGTCATCGGTTCGAGCACCAGGTCGACGGCGGTGTCCGCGGCGACCGTGCCGGCCGCGGCCAGCTGGATGCCCTGCGTGACGACGTCCGGATCGACCGGATGGCCACCGATCCGTACCCGCAGCCCGGTGACCCGGCGCCCGGCCGCCCGGCGTACCGCGGCGTCCACGATCGCCTCGGACAGACCTGTCTCATGCATGCGTGCTCACCCCCCGTTCGTTGCCACCTGCCGGCGTGTCTGATGCCGCTCCCGCGCCGCGGGCCAACCGGGCGGCTTCCTCCCGGACGATCCCGACCACCGTCCGGACCGCCTCGTCTACCGCGGCGGCCACCGGGGCCGACAGCTCCATGCACTCGTCGAGGACGGCGGGCCGGCAACCCACCACGAGGACCCGGTCGACGCTGCCACCCAGGCCGCGCAGCAGGCGCAGCACCGACTCGGGATCCATGCCGTGCGCGTCGGCGGCCGGCGCGTCCAGCACGTCGGCCGGCCGCAGCGTCCAGCCCGGGTCGTCGAGGTCCACCCGGAGCACGGCCAACGTCCCGGGCGGCTCGTCCAGCGGCAACGCGTCCACCAGGACCAGCACGTCGTGCCGGCCGTCCAGCAGATCGTAGGCCAGATGCATTCCCCGGATGCCGTAATCGGACACGTCCACCCCCGGTGGGAGGACAACATCCCGCAGGCGCCGGACGACCTCGACGCCGAACGCGTCGTCGCCGAGGAAGATGTTGCCGATGCCGGCGACCAGGATCCGCCCGCTGCCGTCGCTGGTCACGCTGCCGTCGCTGGTCACGCTGCCGTCGCTGGTCACGCTGCCGCCGCTGGTCACGGTGCCGCCACCTCTCCGGTCAACGGCTCGACCTCTTCGGGCCGGAAGTGGCGTAGGCGCCCGTACCACTGGTGCAGCTCCGCGCCTGGGTCGTCGTCCACCGTCACGGCCAGGAACCGGGACCCGTCCACGTCGAGCAGCACCTGCTCCACCCGGGCGGTACGGCCGTCCAGGAACATGTCGTGCGCGTCCGTGCCGCGCCGGCGGGGCCGTAACCGAACCCGGCTGCCCCGTGCCAGCAGGGTGCCCGCGACCAGCACGGTCCCGGTCTCCGGCGTGATCCCCGCGTCGGCACCCGGCTCCCACCACGGCCGCTCCGGGTCGGTGTCGGTGTCCGCGTCGCGGCGTGCCGGCGCCAGGTGCCGGATGGCGCCATGCAGCCGTTCGAGCACCTCGGGTGGCATGGTGTCGACCCGGTCGACGATCGCGGCCGCCCGGGGATCGGTGGCCCGCGCCTCCCGCTTCTCCGCGTCGGAGAGCGTGAGCGTACGCAGCGAGAGGATCTCGTCGATCTCGGTTGCGTCGTGCAGGTCACCCGGGCTCTCGGGCGCGATCTGCGGGTGGTCGTAGAGGATGATGGGTGACGAGAGCAGGACGTCGACGGTGCCCGGCTCGCCGGCCAGCACCGGGAACGTGTGCACGTTGCGGCATTCCCGCGCCGGGGGCGCCGCCCACTCGGGCGGGTCGAGCAGGGACAGGAACCGCCCCCGGCCGACACCGACCAGGGTGTGCGCCGCCAGCAGACAGCAGCGCAACGCTTCGTCCCGCGGGCTGTCCGCCGGGGTGGTCGAGTCCGTGTTCTCGACCCGGATCCGCAGCCGCAGCAGGCGGAAGGGCGCCTCGGCCGGGGCGGCCGAGACGGTGACCGACGCGGACAACGGCCAGCGCCGGCGCACCACCCGCCCGACCGGCTCACCCGTCGCGCCGAGCAGCGGCTCGATGTCCTCTCCACCCGGCACCCGGACGTCCAGCCGGCGTCCCTGCCGCAGGTCGCCGATCGACGCCTCGACGTCGTACTCCCGCGGCACCGCCTCGTCGAAGCTCAGCTCGATGCGGTCACCGGCCTCGATCCGGTCCGTCGGCCGGTACCCGCCGCCGGCCGTCCGGCTCTCGGCCACCTTCTGTTGCAGCTGTAGGAACCGCAACCGGACCTGGACCATCGCGACATCCGGCGCCTCCACCAGGCACTCGGTCTGCTGCCACGGCGACTCGGCAGAACCGGCCACGCCGCTGTCGACCAGGCCGTGCGACTCGCCCCACGCCGGGGGCACCAGGACGCCGAACTGCCAGCGGACCCGGTTCTTGCCCGAGGAGCGCCGGTAGGGATAGAGCAGGTAACCCTCGTACAGGATCGCGTCCGCGACCGCCTCGGCACCGTCGATACGGGAGCGCGGACGATCGGTCGGCACCGGTGCTCGACCCCCTTCAGGGCAGACTCGTGAAGCCGCTCCGGCGAGCGGTCACTTTCGGTCTAGCCCGTGCCGCCCGGCGGCCGTAAGTGCGCGATCCCGGTACGTGACGTCGACACTCACCCGCCCGGGTGACCGGTCACCCGGGCAGGATCTTGTCGCCCTGGGCATCTGTCCCGATTCGGCGGCCGTAGGTGACGGCCTCGCGGACGAGTCGAGGAGCCCTCTCGGCGAGCTGCGGATCTGGGCGTGCCCCCAGCGCATCGTTGATGGTGGAGAAGGCCAGGCGAAAGGCGATCCAGGCGGTCACCTCGAAGATCGCTCGGTCGCTGAGACCCAGGTCGCGTAAGCGGTTCACGTGGGCCTCGGTCGTGGTGTTCGGATTCTGGACGACCTGACGGGACCATCCGGCGAGTGCCGCATCCCGCTCGGAGAGTCCGCCGTCGACTCCTCGCAGCACCTTCGCGGCGGTCGCCTCGTCGCTGAGTTCGGCCAGCCTCGTGCCCCAGGCGAGCGCGCAGTAGGCGTCGCCGCGCGCCGCGGCGGTGGCGGCGACCATCACGGCCACGTCCCTTGGTGACAGGTCCGAGCCGGACAGGAGGTCAGCCCGCAGGGCCTGGAAGGATGCCAGCACATCCGGACGCCAGCACCAGACACGGGTGAGGTTGTTGACGTAGCCGTCGGAGGTGACATCCGCCTCGTAGACGGTGGTGACCGCCGGGGTTTCCGGCGGGTCGACGAGGAACGCAGTCGGTCGGTCCATTGGGGCAGTGTGCTGCACCGAGCGATCACCCAACGACCGATCAACGACAGATCCGAAGTGAATTCCTCTCCGAGTCCGGGGTCTCGCCGCCTTCGTTGCCGAGCGTCAACGGTTTGCCCGCTCGATGCCTCTCCGGACGAGGCCGCGAACGCCTGGAAGCGTGATCGCCCGGATGGTCAGGTCGCTCATCCACACGTGGAGGCGGCTGGGCGGCGCGTACTGGAGCATTCCCCGGCGGGCAAGTGCCTGCCGTTTGACTGCCTCCGGGCGTAGTCCTGACTCCCAATCGGATAGTGCTGCCGGGATGTCGTCGTCGTGCTGTCGCAGGGCGGCACCGAGTTGGTCGGCGCCGGTGAGCGCGAGGGCCGCGCCGTGCCCGGCGAAGAGCGTGACGCACCAGGCCGCGTCTCCGAGCAGCACCACCCGTCCGGCGCTCCAGCGTGGCATGACCACCTGGCTGACCGCGTCGAAGTAGGCGTCGGCTGGATGCTTCTCCAGGTGACGGACGGCGTCCGGCACGCCTGCGCCCAGATCTCCGAACGCCGCGCTGAGCGCAGCCACCGGGCCGCGTCTCAGTTCCGAGCCCGGGTCTGCGCATCGGTACGTGAAGAATGCCGACGACCGTTGCGGGCCCAGGTTGACGATCGCCGCCGTGCGGCCCGGACCGATGAAGGTCGTGGCGGACGAGTCCGGCACGCCCGCCACCGGGTGGGCGAGCGGGAACGCGGCCACAACGTACGGGAGATCGACTCGGAGCCCGGCGCCGAACACTGCCGTGCGGGTCGCGGAGTGGACTCCGTCGGCGCCGATCAGGAGGTCGGCGTCCTCCGTGGTGCCGTCGCTCAGCACCACCCGTACCCGGTCGGCATCCTGGTCGATGGACGCGACCGTGGTGCCGAAGCGGAACTCGGTGCGGTCGCGCACCGCTTCGTACAGGGCGGTCTCCAGATCGCCACGGAACACCGACATGGTCCGTTTGCCGAGGGCGGCCTCGGCGACGGCGGACGGCACGGTGAACTTGGGCCGCCCGTCGGCCCGGACCAGCACGGTGGTGAACAGACCCAGTTGCCGGGCGGACAGCGCGGGTAACAGGCCGAGGCGCTCGGCGGCGTCGTAGCCCGGCCCGAGCAGGTTCACCAGGTAGCCACTGCTCCGCCGGGCCGGGGCCCGTTCCACCACGACCGTGCGCCACCCGTCCTGGCTCAGACGTAGGGCCGTGGACAGTCCGGCGATACCGGCACCGACGATCACCGCGCGCTTCATCCGTACTCCTGTCATCCAGAATGAGCATCTGCTCAAACCAGTATGAGCGTTTGCTCATACTGGCGCAACGGCGGCTGCGACCAGCGCCTAGAATTCGGGCATGCCACGCGGAGTCGCCATCCCCGAACCCAGGCAGCAACTCTTCGCCGCGGTGGAGCGGGTGATCGCGGACGACGGACCCGGTCGCCTCACCGGCCGGGCCGTGACCCGCGAGGCCGGCGTCGCCACCGGACTGCTGTACGCGCACTTCGCGAACTTCGACGACTTCCTGGTCGGCTACGCGGTCGACCGGGCCTTCCAGATCTCCAGCGAGGTGGCCGGCCTTCCGGGGCGCGCCGGGATCGGCACGGTCGCCGGGAACCTCAGCGAGGCCGTCCTGGCGACACCGCTGGGCACGCTGCTGGCATTGACCCGGCTGATGGCCTACCGGCCGGAACTGACGGCAAAGGTCGAAGCGGTGCTGGGGAACGGGAGCGCCGGACTGCAGACGGTCGAGCGCGCGGTCACCGACTACCTGGCTGCCGAACAACAACTCGGGCGGGTGCCCGCAGGCGCCGACACCGCCGCGTTGGCCCTGGTGGTGGTCGGCCTGCTGCACTACGTCTCCCTCTCCAATGGAGCCAACCCGACCGCGAAGACCCGGATTCGCCGCGCGGTCACCGCACTGACCGGCGGCTTCCCGGCCGTCGCCCCGTCCTGACCCAACGCCTCGCCAGCCGGGCGGCCACAGGCCGCCGCAGGCGACGCTGGCCGCCAGCGCACCGCGGTCGAGTGTGAAAGGCTCACCAAGGGCGGTTCACCCGTTTCGTTCGTGTGGCCTGACCGCACCTGAGAAGGAGACAAGCCATGGACATCGTGCTCATCGCTGGCCTGTGGCTCAGCGGATCCGTATGGGACGAGGTCGCGTCCGCGCTCAAGGCCCTCGGCCACCGCCCGGTGCCGCTCACCCTTCCGGGCCAGGGCGACGGATCCGCGTCCGCCACCCTCGATGACCAGGTCGCAGTGGTGCTCGCCGCCGTCGACTCAGCGTCCGAACGGCCCATGGTGGTGGGGCACTCCGCCGCCTGCACCCTGGCCTGGCTGGCCGCCGACGCGCGACCGGAGCAGGTCGCCAAGGTCGCCATGATCGGCGGCTTCCCGTCCCCCGACGGGGCGTCCTACGCCGAGTTCTTCGAGCTGAAGGACGGCGTCATGCCCTTCCCCGGCTGGCGCCCGTTCGAGGGGCCGGACTCGGCCGACCTCGACGAGACGGCCAGACGGCGCATCGAGGCGGCCGCGATCCCCGTCCCCGAGGGCGTGGCCAAGGGCGTGGTGCGTCTGGCCGACGAGCGACGGTTCGACGTCCCGGTCGTGCTCGTCTGCCCGGAGTTCACCCCCGCCCAGGCCCGGGAGTGGATCGAGGCCGGCGAAGTGCCCGAGCTCGCCAAGGCCAAACACCTCGACTTCGTCGACATCGATTCGGGCCATTGGCCGATGGTCAGCAAGCCGACCGAACTCGCCCAGCTTCTCTCGGCAGCGGCTGCCGAGCCGCACTAGTTCGGGAAGCAAGTGGTGCAGAACCGGGCAGCTGGCTGGTGCGCCAGCTGTTCGATCGGGATGTCGCAGTGACACCCTTCGCAGGTCCCGTAGCGGCCCTGTTCCAGGTAGTGCAAAGCCCGGGCGATGTCGGCCAGGGCCAGCCGCGACGCCGCGGCCAATGCCGAGGCAGCCTCAAGATCAGCCCCGTCGGGGGGCATCTGGTGGGCCTGCCGGGCCAGCAGGGCCAGCTGGGTGCTGTGCCGCTCGTACTGCCTCTCCAGGATGATCCGCAGCATGCCCAGCTCGTCCTGCCTGCTCACGACGTACACCGTTGAGCGTCCTTCCTGCTCGGGGTGAGAGAAAGGGCGGAGCGCATCAGCGCTCCGCCCTTTGGTGCCGGTCATGCGGATGCCGGCGGTGGTGATGGCGGTCCATGCTGGCCGCGCTGCCGCCAGATCGGCGGGGCGACAGTCGGCGTGGCAGAGCCCCAGCGACCGCAAGCACTGCGGACGCGACGCGGTGACGCATCAGCGCAGCGGGTCGAAGGGGCAGATCTCCGCGGGCTGCCGACCGGTGGTGATTTGCTCGGCGAGCAGCTTGCCGGTGAGCGGGCCAAGCGTGATGCCCCACATGCCGTGGCCGCCAGCCGCGAAGACCCGTGGTGACCTGGTACGGCCGATCAACGGTAGCCCGTCGGGGGTGCAGGGTCGCGCCCCGACCCACTCGTCGATGCGGGCGTCCAGGTCGGCGCCCCGCAGCAGCGGCCGTGCGGCCTCGGCGATAGCCAGGATCCGGCGACGGTCCAGCGGAGCCTCGGCGCGACGGAACTCCATCATCCCGGCTACACGCAGCCGGTCTCCGAGGGGCGTGCACGCGACACGCTGCGCTGGGAAGTACACCGGACCGGCCGGGACGTGCTCGATCGCGACGCTGAAGCTGTACCCGCGACCGGCCTGCACGACGGTGCGGACGCCGAAGCGCCGAGCCAGCTCGCCGAGCCACGTGCCGGTTGCCAGCACGGCCGCGTCATAGCGATCGTCGCCGCCGGCAGAGGTGATCAGTCGGACCCCGGCCCCCTCGTCGCGGACGTTCACGACCTCCGCTCCGGTGACGAGCGCTGCCCCGCGCGCGCGAACGGAATCGGCGAGCGCGTGCACGTAGTGCCCGGGGTCGATGAACCGCTGACCGTGCAGGCGGATGGCCGCACCGATGTCGTCGGACAATGAGGGTTCCACCGCACGCGCTTCGGCCCCGGTCAGGACGTCGAACTCGATCTGTTGGCCCGCGGCGTGGATGTGGCCCAGCTCGTCCAGAAGGACCGACCGTTCGGCCTCGGTCCGGTACGCCGCGATGAACGACTTCGCCTCGTTCGTCATCGAAGCGACCCCGGCGGCCTCCAATGCGTCGAACGCCTCGAACGCCCGCCGGTTCATCGGAATGTAGGCCCGCATCGCGGTCCGCCACTTCGAGGCGGTGCTGTGCCGCGCGAAGCCCGCCAGGAATCGCAGCAGCCGAGCGTCCGCGCGCGGCGGCACGTAGACCGGCGAGGACGGGCTCAGGACGGCGCGCAGCCCGTAGCGGAGCACCGCGGGCTCCGGCAGGGGAGTGGTGATGCCGGGGGTGAGCCAGCCCGCGTTCCCCCACGACGCGCCTGCGGCCACACCCGCGCGGTCGAGGACGGTGACCCGTACGCCACGCTCCTGTAGAAACCAGGCGGTGGCCAGTCCGACCATCCCCGCACCGATGATGGCAACGTGCGCAGGGG
>NZ_JBFBAO010000273.1:0-9883 GCF_040682255.1 Micromonospora sp. NPDC051296
GCGATCTTAGTGGCAATGTCAGCCATCGAATCATCCGCCGTGTTCAACCCGTTTCGAGAGGCAAGCAAGGGGCTAACCTTCCGGAGCTCGTCGTCTGGCGTACGCCGACGGTGCTGCTGGTCGACGGCGACGGCCGGGTCGCCCGGCGCGCGTCCGGGGTGCCGGACGCCGGGCAGCTGACCGAGGCCGTACGGGAGCTGTCCGCGGGAGCGACGCGGTGAGGGCCTTGGCGCTGACCCGCCGCCGGACGGTGGACCACGGCCGGCTGGCGGCCAGCCTCTGTCGTCCCGACCGCCGCCGCTGACCTGTCCCTGCGCACCCATCCCTCCGTGCCGGTGCCGGCAACCCGATCCGCCCGGCCCAAGCCCCAGGAACCGTCATGCTTCTCGACCCTCGCGCGCCCCGGTTCGCCGCGGCCGTCACCACCGTCGTGCTCGCCGCCGCACTGCTCGGCGGCGGAACCCCGCTGCTGCTCGTCCAGGCCGTCGTCTTCGCGATCACCGCGGCCAACCCGCGCCTCGGCCCGTACGGGCTGCTCTACCGCACCCTCGTCGCCCCGCGACTCGCCGCCCCGACCGAGCTGGAACCGGCCGCTCCGGTCCGGTTCGCCCAGCTGGTCGGCCTGATCTTCGTCGGGGCGGCGCTGGTCGGCCAGCTCGCCGGGTTGCCGGTGCTCGCCCTGGTCGCGACCGGTGCGGCCCTGGCCGCGGCGTTCCTCAACGCCGCGTTCGACCTGTGCCTCGGCTGCGTGGGTTACCTGGCGCTGCGCCGGCTCGTCGGCCGCCCGCTCGCGGCCCGCGTCCCGGCCGGTTCCTGACGGACCTGCGGCGCGTCATGCACCGCTGCCGGTGAGGGCCGTCGTCGGGGTGTCCGCGATCAGGCCGGTGGCGCGTTGATAGCGGACCGGGACCGGGTCGCTGAGCTCGCCGACGAACTCGCCGTCGGCGTGGTCGACGAAGCCGATGAGCGCCCAGCCGTCGGCGTCGGGGACCAGCCGCGGCGCGTACAGGTGCGGCTGCGCGATCGGCTGGGCGGACGCCACGTCCCAGGGCCCCCGGACCGTCGGCGCGGTCGCCACCCAGAGCCGGTGCTCGGATCCTCGGCCAGCGGCGAAGGCGTTGGTGCAGAACAGCAGCAGGGGCTGACCGTCCACGACGGCGACCTGTGGCACCTCAAGGTGACCGAAGCCGGCCGGGGCGGACAGCGGGGGCTGGACGGTCCAGTTCAGCAGGTCCGGGGAGGTCGCGTGGCCGACGACTCCGCGCCCGTCGGCCGGCCCGTGATTGGCGCGGGCGGTGATGAGCATGTGCCAGCCGTGGCCGTCCGGGTCGGGAAAGACCCACGGATCCCGCCAGGCCTGCTCGTACCACATCTCGCGGTCGAGCAGCTCGTACCAGGTGGGGTCGGCCACCACGATCGGGCCGTCGCCGTGCCGGTGCCAGGTGACCAGATCGTCGGAGACGGCCAGGCCGATGCGCTGGACCAGCCCGTCCTCCGCCCGCCCGACGCCGGTGTAGAACAGGTACCACCGCTGGTCCGGACCGCGGACGGTGCAGCCGGTCCAGGTGGCCAGGTCGTCCCAACCCGGCGAGTCGGCCGGCACGAGCGCGTCGGCCAGCAGGCGCCAGGAGCGCAGATCGGTGGAGACGGCGTGGCCGATCGAGGCACGCCGGTGGCGGCGGTCCGGGTCGAGCAGGGCTCGGGAGGCGCGCAGGAAGAAGGCGTGCCACAGACCGTCGTCGTCCTGGGCGTACCAGCTGTCCCACACCCAGTGGTCGGGCAGATGAAGCATGGCGGGCAACGTACCACTAAATCGGTTTAGCGGCGATGGCGGGTGCCCGGCCGACCCCGCACCGGCGCGTGCTCAGCGGGCCGGCGCGGCGACGGACCGGCGTCGGCGCAGCGGCATGGGCACGAACGACGGCCCGGCGGCGTCGCCGTCGAGCAGGACTTCCACCGCCCGGCGGCCCATCTGCTCGTGCGGCAGCGCGGCGGTGGACAGCCCCGGCCGGAGCCAGGAGGCGATCGGATCGTCGTCGAAGGAGATCACCGAGAGGTCGCCCGGGATGGTCAGTCCGGCCTCGCCGAGCGCCTGGTATGCGCCGAAGGCGAGTCGGTCGTTCATGCAGATGATCGCGCTGGGACGCGCCGGCCGGCCCAGCAGCCGACGCGTCGCGGCGTAGCCGTGCTCCGGCAGCCACTCGGGGCAGAAGCCCTCGACGAGCAGCTTGACGCCGGCGGCGGCGAGGGTGCTCCGGATGCCGCGCAGTCGCGCCTCGGCGGCGAGGGAGATCTCGGGGTCGCGTTCCTTCTGCCGGTTGCGCCCGATCAGGGCGATCCGCTCCCGGTGGCCCTGCGCCAGCAGTGTCTCGGCGACCACCGCACCGGCCCGCTCGTCGTCGGGCAGCACGCAGGGCAGCTGCACCGGGCTGGTGGCGTTGAGCAGCACCACCGGGCCGCCGAGGATCGCCGGCGGCACCGCCAGCCGGCGGGTCGCCATGGCCGCGTAGATCACCCCGTCGACCTGGCGGTCCAGCATCGCCTCGATGGCGTACTGCTCGAACGCCGCGTCGCCCTGGGTCTCGGTGATGAGCAGTACGTGGTCGCGCTCACGGGCCGCGTCCAGCGCGCCACGGATGAGGCCGCCGGCGAAGCGGGTGGTGGCGACGATGTCGGAGACGAACGCGATGGTGGCCGTCTTGCGGGTCCGCAGGCTGCGCGCGGCGACGTTGGGCCGGTAGCCGAGTTCCTCCGCGGCCGCGAAGACCCGCTGGTGCGCCTCTGCGGACAGCCGGGTGCCCTCCCGCCCGTTGAGCACCATCGACGCGGCGGTCTTGGACAGCCCGGCCAGGCGGGCGACATCGGCCAGGGTTGCTCGGTCGCGGCCCATGAGTCCTCCGATCGCGGCGGTCCGTCCGACGCCGCTGTTGACCATCATGATGCGTCGCGTCGGGCCGTCGGTCACCGGCGGCGGTCCGGACCTCGGTGGGGTCATCGGCGTGAACCACCTGTTTCCGGGCCGTTGCCAACTCGTTCTTGACAGCCCCAAGCATCGCGCGCATGCTCTGCTAAATCGGCTTAGCGACGTAGTTCCGCTGCTAGGGGGAGGCATCGTCCCCCGCCCAAAGTCATGTTGGTTACCGCGATGTTCAACGGCGACTGGGAGTCGGCGAACCTGGACAAGAGCATGGCCGGCAACGTCGGCTTCTTCCTCTTCCCGGGTGAGACCGCCGACGCCAAGCACGTGGCGATGTCCGCCCCGAACACCTTCGGGGTCGGCGCCAAGGCGAAGAACGCGGACGCCGCGGCCTTTTTCCTCAACTGGGTGCACACCAACGACAAGGCCCGCGAGATCTCGGTGAACGTCGGTGGCTCGCACCCGGGTGGCCCGAGCGACCTGGCCCTGCCGCCGGTGGCCGAGGGCACCGTGCTGGCCGAAACGCTCAAGGCGTCGCAGCAACTCGGGGCCGACAACGGCGCGGTCGACTTCACCGCGAACGCGACCGGCGGCATCTTCGCCGCGGCCATCACCCCCGAGATGCAGAAGCTGATCGCCGGCCAGCAGACGCCGGAGGGGTACGTCAAGGCGGTCCAGGCCGAGTACGAGAAGGAACTGTCCCGGTGACGTCTGCCCTCGGCAGCGCCTCGGCCGGGCCGGACACCTCGTCCCGGCCCGGCCGGGGGGACACCCGGTCACCGGCCGGGCCCGCGTCGAGCACCTCAAGGGCGCGTTCTGATGAGTTACGCCCGGGTGCTCTGCGTCGGCCTGGTCGGGGTGACCGGCCACCTGGTGGAGGTGGAGGCGGATCTCGCCCCCGGCCTGCCCGGGGTGGTCATCTCCGGGCTGCCGGACACCGCCCTACACGAGGCCCGGGACCGGGTGCGCGCCGCGGTGGTCAACTCCGGCCAGCGGTGGCCCAACCGGCGGATCACCCTCAACCTGCTGCCGGCCACCCTGCCCAAGTTCGG
Source organism: Micromonospora sp. NPDC051296 (assembly GCF_040682255.1). Lineage (NCBI taxonomy): Bacteria > Bacillati > Actinomycetota > Actinomycetes > Micromonosporales > Micromonosporaceae > Micromonospora > Micromonospora sp. NPDC051296. The sequence goes on from NZ_JBFBAO010000273.1 coordinate 3,970, forward strand.
CTCGGCCTTCGACCTGGCGATCGCGGTGGCGCTGCTCGGCGGCTCCGGCGAGTTGCCGCTGCTGCCGCTGGAGGGGGTGGTGGTCCTCGGCGAGCTGGGCCTGGACGGGACGGTACGGCCGGTCCGGGGCGTACTGCCGATGGTCGCCGCGGCGGCGCAGGCCGGCGTCGAACGGGTGATCGTGCCGGCCGGCAACGCCGCCGAGGCCGCGGTCGTGCCGGGGCTGCGGGTCCGGGGCGTGGACAGTCTGCACCGGCTGGTCGGCTTCGTCCGCGACGGCGAGCCGCTGATCGAGCCACCGACCGACGCTCCGCCCCCGGCCGCGCCCGGGCCCGACCTGGCCGAGGTCGCCGGGCAGGGTCTCGGCCGGCGAGCCCTGGAGGTCGCCGCCGCCGGTGGGCACCATCTGGCGCTGATCGGGCCGCCGGGCGCCGGCAAGACCATGCTCGCCGAGCGCCTGCCGTCGATCCTGCCGGCGCTGGACGACGACGCCGCGCTGGAGGTCACCGCGCTGCACTCGATCGCCGGGCTGCTGCCGGCAGGTGGCCGGCTGATCCGCCGGCCGCCGTTTCAGGCACCACATCACACCGCGACCGTGCCCTCCATCGTCGGCGGCGGGTCCGGGCTGGCCCGGCCCGGTGCGATCTCACTCGCCCACCGTGGCGTGCTCCTCCTGGACGAGGCGCCCGAGTTCAGCAAGCCGGCGCTGGAGGCGCTGCGCCAGCCGCTGGAGCACGGCCGGGTGGTGTTGACCCGCAGCCGCGGCGGCGCCGAATATCCCGCCCGTGCCCAGCTGGTGCTGGCCGCCAATCCGTGCCCGTGCGCGAACCCGGCGGGCGACGACCGCTGCGAGTGCCCCCCGCTGACCCGCCGCCGCTACCTCGGCCGGCTCTCCGGTCCCCTGCTCGACCGGATCGACCTGCAGGTACGACTGCCGCCGATGCGTGCGGCCGAGCTGATGGAGACGGCGGCGCACGAATCCTCCGCGGTGGTCGCCGGTCGGGTGGTCGCGGCCCGCCAGGCGGCGGCCGGACGCTGGACGGCCCTGGGCCGGCGGCTCAACGCCGAGATACCCGGCCCGGACCTGCGCCGGTCACCGTGGCGGCTATCCGCCCGGGACACCGCCGACCTGCGGGCCCGGCTCGACTCCGGTTCACTCTCCGCCCGCGGCTTCGACCGCGTCATCCGGCTCGCCTGGACGATCGCCGACCTGGACGGGCGGGCCCGCCCGGACAAGGGCGACGTCGGCGAGGCCATCACGCTCAGGACGGGAGAGGGTACGTGAACACGCACGAGGATTCGACGCTGGCCCGGGTGGCGTTGACCTGGCTGGCCGAGCCGGGCACCCGGTCGGTGCACCGCCTGGTCGACGAGCTCGGTCCGGTGGCCGCACTGGAGCTGCTGCTCGACGGCGGGGCACCGCAGGAGGGGCTGCGCGACAGCGTGGCGGCGCGCAGCCGGGCCGGGGACGCGCGGGTGGTCGCCGCCGAGGCGCTGCGGCTCGCCGACCGGCTCGGCGCCCGGGTCGTCATCCCCGGTGACGACGAGTGGCCGGCCCCGGTCGAGCAGCTGCGCGATCTCCACCTGCGCCTGCCCGGCGCGCAGCGTCGGGTCGACATCGAGACCGCACCACCGCTCTGTTTCTGGGTACGCGGGCCGTGGCCGCTGGCTGAGGCGCTGGAGCGATCGGTGGCGGTGATCGGGGCGCGGGCCGCCACCCCGTACGGCACCCACGTCGCCACCGACCTGGGCTACGGCCTGGCCGACCGGGACTGGACGGTCGTCTCCGGGGGCGCGTTCGGCATCGACGCCGCCGCGCATCGCGGCGCGCTGAACGCGGGCGGCCGGACCGTCGCGGTGCTCGCCTGCGGGGTGGACCGCGCCTACCCGATGGGCAACGCGGCGCTGTTCGACCGGATCGCCGACACCGGACTGCTGGTGAGCGAGTGGCCGCCGGGAGCCGAGCCGCTGCGCCCCCGGTTCCTCATCCGCAACCGGGTGATCGCGGCGGGCACCCTGGGCACCGTGCTGGTGGAGGCGGCGGCCCGCAGCGGCGCGACGCAGACCACCAGGCGGGCCATCGCGCTGAACCGGCGGGCGATGGTGGTGCCCGGCCCGGTCACCTCGGCGATGTCGGTCGGTGCCCACGAGATGCTGCGCGAGCAGCCGGAGGCGCGGCTGGTTACCGGCCTCGCGCAGGTGCTGGAGGAGGTGGGCCGGATCGGCGAGTTGGCGCCGGTGCCGCGCGGCCCGGATCGGCCCGGTGACCTGCTCGACGACGACGCTCGGGCGATCGTGGAGGCGATGCCCCGACGCGGCAGGGTCGGCGTGGACGCCCTCGCCGCCCGGGCCGGTCTGGCCGTCCGGACGGTGCTGCGCAAGCTGTCCATGCTGGAGGAACTGGCCCTGGTGACACGCCGCGACGACGGCTACGCCCTGGCCCCACCGCCGAACCGGGCCAGCCGGCCGTAGGCTGGATCCGTGCGGGGTACGGACGCGAAGGGCCGGGACGCCCGCGGCACCCAGGCCGTGCACGCGGCGCTGCCGGAGCCGCTGCGGGACGCGGTGGACGAGTTCGCCCGCCACCTCGCCTCGGTCCGCAACCGGTCGGCGCACACCGTGCGGGCGTACGTCGCCGATCTGGTGTCCCTGTTGGACCACGCCCACCGGATGGGCTGCACCGAGGTGGCCGAGTTGAGCCTCGACACGGTACGCAGCTGGCTGGCCAAGCAACGGACGATGGGCGCGGCCCGTGCCTCGCTGGCCCGGCGGGCGGCGGCGGCGCGGACGTTCAGCGCCTGGGCCCACCGTGGCGGGCTGCTGCCCACCGACGTCGCCGCCACGCTGGCCAGCCCCCGCCCGCAGCGGAGTTTGCCCACCGTGCTCCGCGCCGACCAGGCGGCGGCGCTCGTTGAGGCACCGACGCGCGGTACGGCCAACCTCCCCGGCCCGCCCGATCACGCGGCCGAGGCGGTGCCGCTGCGCGACCGGGTGCTACTCGAACTGCTCTACGGCACCGGGGTACGCGTCAGTGAGGCGTGCGGGCTCGACGTGGCCGACGTCGACCACGGCCGGCGGGTGGTCCGCGTACGCGGCAAGGGCGGGCGGGAGCGGACGGTGCCGTACGGGTTGCCGGCCCAGCGGGCCCTCGACGACTGGTTGCGGCGGGGGCGGCCGGTGCTGGCGGTGCCCGACTCCCGGGACGCGCTGCTGCTCGGCGCCCGGGGCGGCCGTCTGCACCCGACGACCGCCCGGCGGATCGTCGCCGGGTACGCCGACGCGGCCGGCCTGCCCAGGACCAGCCCGCACGCGCTGCGCCACTCGGCCGCTACCCATCTGCTCGAAGGCGGCGCGGACCTGCGGGCCGTGCAGGAGCTGCTGGGCCACTCCTCCTTAGCGAGCACGCAGGTCTACACCCACGTCTCGGTCGAACGGCTCCGAGCCGCGTACCGGCAGGCCCATCCCCGCGCCTGAGCCGGCGGGACAACCGTCGGTGCGGCCGCTGACCGGGTGACTGCCGGCGAGAGCCGCCGAGGCGCGGTCGGCCGGCGGTTACGATCATCGGGTGAGCGTCCCGCCGCCGCCCGAGCCGATCACGGGCGCCCGCCTGCTGTTTTCCCTCGACCCGGCGGTGAGCCACCTCAACCACGGCTCGTTCGGCGCGGTGCCGATCGTCGCCCAACGGGCCCAGCAGCGGCTGCGCGACGAGATGGAGGCCGATCCGCTGCGCTTCTTCACCCAGGGGCTGGTGGACCGGATCACGCACACCCGCCGGCATCTGGCCGGGTTCCTCGGCGCCGACCCGGATGGCACCGCCCTGACCACGAACGCCACCACCGGCGTGGCGGTGGTGCTCCAGTCACTCGGACTGCGCCCCGGCGACGAGGTGCTCACCACCGACCACGGCTACGGTGCGGTCGAGTTCTCCATCCGCCGCGAATGCCGGCGCACCGGGGCGACGCATCGGGTCCTGCCGGTGCCGCTGGCCGCCACCGACGAGGAGGTGGTGCAGATCGTGCGGTCCGGACTGCGTCCGGGCCGTACCCGCCTGCTCGTCGTCGACCAGCTCACCTCGGGCACGGCGCGACTGTTCCCGGTCGCCGCCATCGTCGGGGTGGCCCGGGAACACGGCGTGTCGGTGCTGGTCGACGCCGCGCACGCGCCGGGCATGCTGCCGGCGAGCGTGCAGAGCATCGGGGCCGACTTCTGGGTGGGCAACCTGCACAAGTGGGGGTACGCCCCGCGCGGCACCGCCGTGCTCGTGGTGGCTCCGCCGTGGCGGGAGCGGATCGAGCCGCTGGTGGTCTCGTGGGAGCAGGACGTGGGTTTCCCCGGCCGGCTGGAGTGGCAGGCGACGATGGACTACACCGCCTGGCTGAGCGCCCCGGCGGGCCTCTACACGCTGCGTAGTCTGGGCGTCGACCGGGTACGCGCGCACAACGCGGCACTGGCCGCGTACGGCCAGCGGGTGGTGGGGGATGCGCTCGGTGTGCCCCCGACCGACCTGCCCGACCCCGGCGGACCCACGGTCGCCATGCGGGTGATCCCGTTGCCGGCGGGCCTCGCCACGACGATCGACGCGGCCCGGGCGCTGCGGGCCCGGATCGCCGAGCGGCTCGCCGTCCAGGTGGCGGTCAATGCCTTCGGCGGGCGGGGCTGGCTGCGGCTCTGCGGCCAGGTGTACAACTCGCCCGACGAGTACGAGCGGCTCGCCGTCCGGCTGCCCACGCTGCTCGCCCAACGCTGACCGCGCCCGACCGCGCTGACCGCTGACCGCTGAGCGGGCCCGGCGCTGAGCGGGGCGCAGGCGCGGCACCGAGCGTGGTGATCTCGCCGAGCGGCAGCAGGCGGGCCCGGCCGAGGCCGACCAGGGCCAGCGGGTCGAGGTAGTCGGAGCCCTGGCGCAGCCCCCAGTGCAGGCACGCCTCCCCGGGGCAGCCGGCGTGCCCGGGCAGCAGACCGCCCAGCTCAGCCCCGGCCGGCACCACGGTGCCCACCGTGGCGGCCGGCTCGACCGGCTCGTAGGTGGTCCGCAGCCCGTCGGCATGCCCTACGGAGACCACCGGCCGACCGGCGACCATGCCGGCGAACAGGATCGTGCCGGCACCGGCCGCGCGGATCGTCGCGCCCGGCGAGGCCAGCAGGTCGACCCCTCGGTGTCCGGACAGCCACGGCCGGGGCGGCGGGTCGAACCGGCGTACCGGATTCGGTGCGCCGTCCACCGGCCACCGGAACGGTCCGGCGGTGCCGGAGGCCGGTGCGCCGGCCACCGCCAGCTGCCCGGCGGCGGGCGAAGACCCGCCCGTCCGGGCCGGACCGCTCACGGAGGTCAACCCGCCCGCACCCGGCGCTGCCGGCGGACGTAGCGGGCTGGTCGTCAGGGCCGGTGGCGGGCCCGGCATCGCCGGCACCGCCATCCCCGTCGGCGGCAGCGTGAACAGCACCAGGCCGCAGAGTGTCCCGCGCAGCGGCGGCATCCGGGTTCGCATGCCGCCGAGCCTGCCGGGCTGGACCCGCGTCCCGCCGCCCCGGACCGCTCGGTTGTGGACGACGCAGCCCGCTGTGGACAGGCCCCACGGGAAAGGATGATCTGCTAAGGGGCCAAGGCCAAGCCCACAGTGGACGACCGGCGATGGACGGCTCGCGGCGGGTGGGGGTCCACCGGTGCCGCCCTCCCGGGGTGCGGTACGTGGATCAGCTGCCGAAGCCGGAGTCGGCGGGGAGGGAGATGTCCGGCTTCTCCAGCTCTTCGACGTTCACGTCCTTGAAGGTCATCACCCGGACATTCTTCACGAAACGCGCAGGGCGGTACATGTCCCAGACCCAGGCGTCGTGCATCTCGACCTCGAAGTAGACCTCGCCGTCGGAGTTGCGCACGTGCAGGTCGACCTGGTTGGCCGCGGCCGGCCTGGAC
>NZ_JBFBAO010000274.1:0-9844 GCF_040682255.1 Micromonospora sp. NPDC051296
CGCCTACGCCTGGGTGGCGAAGGAGAAGGGCTTCTTCTCCGACGCCGGCTTCGAGGTCGAGATCAAGCCCGGGCAGGGCACCGGCGCGGTGATCCAGACGATCGTCGGCGGCCAGGCGCACTTCGGCCCGATCGACCTGACCGGTGGTTTGCTCCAGCTCGGCAACGGCGACGCCAAGGACTTCGTCGCGGTGGCCGCCATCCAGCAGCGCACCATGGCCGCCATCGCCACCGTCGAGGGCACCGGGATCAACACCCCGAAGGACCTGGAGGGCAAGAAGCTCGCCGACACCCCCGGCTCGGTGGTCCGCAACCTCTTCCCGACGTACGCGCGGATGGCCGGCATCGACCACACCAAGGTGACCTGGGTCAACGGTGAGGCGCAGACCCTGATGGGCACCCTCGCCTCCGGCTCGGTGGACGGCATCGGCCAGTTCGTCGTCGGCCAGCCGACCATCGAAGCGGTGACCAAGAAGAAGGCCGTCCTGCTGCCGTACAGCAACGTGATGCAGGACCTGTACGGCAACGTGCTGATCACCTCCAAGCAGTACGCCGGCGAGAAGCCGGAGTCGGTCAAGAAGTTCACCGAGGCGCTGCTCAAGGGTCTGGAGTACGCCCTGGCGAACCCGGAGGAGGCGGCCGAGATCCTGGCGAAGAACGCCGAGGCGGTCAACCCCGCCGCGGCCGCCGCCGAGCTGCAGCTGATGGCCGGCTACGTCCGGTCCAGCAACTCCGGCACCGCACTGGGCACGCTGGACAGCGGCCGGGTCGCCAAGAGCATCGCGATCCTGCGCGGCGCGGGCGCCCTGAAGTCGGACCTCACCCCCGACCAGATCATCGACTTCAACCTCGCGCCGCAGGCCTGAGGCCGAACAGTCCCGCACGGGGTACGCCGCACCGGACCGCCGGTGCGGCGTACCCCCGCTCTGCCCTAAGCCAGACCCTTTGCTCGAACCGCAGGAGGATCCGATGACCGACGTCCGCCCACGGCAGCCGGAGGCGACGCTCGCTCCCGAGCCACCCCCGGCAGCCCCGCGCGGCCAGCGGTGGCGGCCGGGTGACCTGCGGGGTGTTGCGGTCGCGGCGCTGCCGCCGGCCGCCGGTCTGCTGGTCGCCTTGGGTCTCTGGTGGCTGGTCGCCCGGCTGGAGCTGATCCACCCGGCCGCCCTGCCGCCGCCCGGTGACGTGCTGGACGCGTTCGTCGCGCGCCCGGCGCGGCTACTGGAGCACACCGCCGCCACCACCGGGGAGATCCTGCTCGGCTTCGCGCTCTCCGTCGTGGCGGGGGTGCTGATCGGCCTGGCACTGGCCGCCTCGCGGACGGTCGAGCGGATGTTCACCCCGCTGCTGGTCGCCGTCAACGCGGTGCCGAAGATCACCCTCGGCCCGCTGCTGGTGGTGGCGCTCGGCTGGGGTCAGAAACCCATCCTGACCATGGTGTTCCTGCTCTGCTTCTTCCCGATCGTGCTGTCCACCGCGACCGGCCTGACCACCACGCCGGCCGAGTTGGCCGAGCTGGTCCGGTCCTACAACGCCTCCCGTTGGCAGGCGTTCCGCAAGGTCCGCTTCCCGGCCGCGCTGCCGCAGATCTTCGTGGGCCTCAAGGTCGCCATGCCGCTGGCCGCGATCGGCGCGGTGATCGGTGAGTTCCAGGCCGGCGAAGGTGGTCTCGGCTACGTCATCCAGCAGTACGCGGGCATCGGCGACACCGCCACCGCGTGGGCGGCGATCATCCTGGTCGCCCTGGTCAGCATCCTGCTCTACACCGCGCTCGTGCTCGTCGAGCGCCGCAGCCTGCCCTGGCTGCGCGAGACCACCTCCAGCCGGTGAGGGGCCGCCTCAGCTAGCCAGCCGCCACCGGCCGTTGCGGGCGACCAGGGTGGTCAGCGCCTGCGGCATCAGCCCGGAGTGGTTGTCCGGCGTCATCCGGATCGGCCCCGACAGGCCGTCCATCTGGGACGTCTCAAGCACGTCCCGGATGCCTTCCCGGTCGACCTGCCCGGCCGGCCCCCCGGCGCGCAGCTCGGCGTCGACGATGAGCTGGACGGCGTCCGCGGCAAAGGACGACGAGCCGTGGTAGCCGCCGAAGCGGGCGGTGTAGTCCTGGAACCACTGGCGGCGCGCGGCCTTCGCGGGGGTGGTGGCGATCACGTCGTCGATCACCATCGTCTGGGTGGAGACCATGGTCGCCCGCTCCGCCGCCTTCCCCGACGCGCCGAGGAAGAGGTCACCCGCGGCTGCGGCGTCCAGGAACAGGGCTCCCTTGAAGCCGGTCCGCCGGACCGCGTTGGCGGCGAGCATCGCCTGCTCCGGCGGGGTCCAGAGGACCAGCGCCTGGGGCGCGGCCGTGGCCAGCGTGCCGGACTGCCGGTCCACCTCGGTGTCCGTACCCTTGACCGACGCCTCGGCCAGCACCTCGATGCCGGCCTTGTCGAACTCGCCGCGCAGCGCCTGGAGGCCCTCGCGCCCGTAGGTGTCGTCGCTGCGCAGGACACCGACCGTGCGGATGTTGCGGCGGCGCAGTTCGACGGTGAGCGCGCCGGCGTTGTCGGCGGCGTTGGGCGCCAGCTTGAACACGTATCGGCGGTCCGCCACCGGGCTGGTCACGGCACCGGCGGCGGCGAGCGCGACGGTGGGGATCTGCTTCTCGTTGACGGTACGGACCGCGCCGACCGCGCAATCGTTACAGCCGCCCATGATGATGGCGCTGACCCGCTTGTCGTTGCTGAAGTCGGCGATGTTGCGGAGCGACTCGCTGGCGTCGGAACGGTTGTCCTTCACCAGCAGTTCGATCCTCCGGCCGTTCAGGGCGCCGGAGTTGTTCAACTGGTCGACCTTCAGATCCAGTGCCTGCCGGTACGCCTTGCCGACTCCGGCCGCCGCACCGGACAGTTCCAGGTCGGCGGCGATGAAGATCGGCGTGTTGTCCTGTGCCTGCCCCCCGAACTGGCAGCCGGTGAGCATGGTGGCCAGCAGGGTCGACGCGAGCGCCGTGGCGGTCGCGGAACGGAAGGGGGTCAACTCTGTCCTCCTGGTGCGGCGCGGGCTGATGCGGCGCGGGCGGTAGCCGGTCGCCGGCGGGCGCCACCATCCATAGTGGATATTGGGGGCGGGTCTGCCGTACGGTGTGCGCGAAGCCTGCAAAACCTTGCCAATGCCGGGCGCTGCGGTCAAGCGAGGTCACCGGAGGCGTTTCGGGACGGGAATCCCACATGTTGGGGAAACCAGATGTTTTCAAATGCTTACTGTGCCGACACGAATGACCACTCTGGAGTCACATGCCCTGTTCAGGGCCACTGTGGAAAAGTAGGTATTAGTTGACCGGATCACGGGATGCGCGCCGTCCGACCGTTTCGTTCCCCGCTGCGGCTTCCCAAACACGATCCCGTCTGATGAAATCGCGGCCGTGCCGCGCGTGGCGCCGGCCGTCGCTCCGCGCACGGGTCGACGGGGCAGGCGTGGAGAAGACGACGGAGGCGATGTCGTGAGCACCGGACCGACGACCCTGCCCGCCAGTGGTGACGCCGCACAGAAGGGACCTCGCAGGCTACCCCGGCTGCGCGACGCCCGGATCCGGTCCAAGCTGGCGCTGATCCTGGTCGTTCCGGTCACCGCGGTCATCGCGTTGGCCACGGTCCGGCTGGTCGCGGTCGGTGAGGGCGCGTACGACGCGACCCAGGCCCGATCGCTCACCGCGCTCTCCATCGACGTCTCCGCGCTGGCGAACGACCTGCACGCCGAGCGGATGGCCGCGGCGGCCTTCCTCGCCGCGCCGCAACAGCAGGCCGACGCGTACAACCTGCGGGTCCGTCGGACCCAGGAGCGGATCGACGAGTACCGCGCGGAGCGGGCCCGGGTCGGGGAGGCCCCCGCCGCGGTCCGCGACCGCCTGGCGACCATCGACGCGCACCTGGACACCCTGGACGGCACCCGGCAGGAGGTGCTCGACCGCCAGCAGATGGAGGTCGCCGAGGCGGCGCTGCGCTACGGCGTCGTGCTGGCCGACCTGGTCGCGTACGGCGACGGGCTGGCCCAGTTGCCGGGCGAGGAGCGGCTCGCGGACAGCCGGCGTGCGGTCGCCGCCTTCGCCCGCGCCAAGGCGGCCGTCGCCGAGGAGGAGTCGGTGGCGTTCACCGCGCTGAGCGCCGGCCGGCTCGACAGCGAGCAGTTCTCCGCCTTCGTGGCCACCCTGACCGGGCAGCAGGAGGCGCTGCTGGCCTTCTCGCTGGCCGCCGACCCGGACCAGCGCGCCCTGGTCGAGAGCACCGTTTCCGGCGACGCCGTGGTGCTTGCCGACCGGATCGGCACCGACATCAGTCGCTCGGTGGGGCAACGCTCGCCGGTTACCGCCCAGGACGCCACCGCGGCGATCGGCGCGGTGCACGAGCTGATGCGGTGGGCCGAGATCGAGTTGCAGGACCGCCTCCTCGCCCAGGCCGAGCAGGCCCGCGCGGACGTCATCCGGCAGGCCGTCATCGAGACGACGCTGGTGCTGCTGACCCTGCTCATCGCGGTGACCCTGGCCGTGATGCTGGCCCGTTCGCTCAACCACTCGCTGCGCCGACTGCGCGAGGGCGCGCTCTCGGTGGCCAACCACGACCTGCCCGACGCGGTGCGCCGGCTCCAGGGGATGGGCAATGTCAGCGACGGCGGCGTCGACGAGATCGTCCGCGAGGTGCGGGATCCGATCCAGCTCAACAACCGCGACGAGGTGGGCCAGGTGGCCCTGGCCTTCAACGTCGTACACCGGGAGGCGGTCCGCGTCGCGGCCGAGCAGGCGGCCCTGCGAACCAGCGTCTCGGCGATGTTCCTCAACCTGGCCCGGCGCAGTCAGACCCTGGTCGACCGCATGATCGGTGAACTCGACGCGATCGAGCGCGGCGAGGAGGACCCGAAGCGGCTCGCCCAGCTGTTCGAACTCGACCACCTCGCCACCCGAATGCGCCGCAACGACGAGAACCTGCTCGTGCTGGCCGGGGCGGACTCGGCAGTACCGCGCCGGGAGGACGCGCTGCTGGTGGACGTGCTGCGGGCCGCGCAGTCCGAGGTCGAGCTCTACAACCGGATCGAGTTCGGCACGGTCGACACCGACGTCTCGGTGGCCGCGCACGCGGTCAACGACGTCGTCCGGCTGGTGGCCGAGCTGCTCGACAACGCCACCCGCTTCTCCCCGCCGAACACCACGGTGGTCGCGGACGGCCGGCGGATCCGGGACTACGTGCTCATCCAGATCGAGGACCGGGGTCTCGGCCTGACCGACGAGCAGTTGGACTCACTCAACCGGCGGCTCGCCGCGCCGTCCAGCGTGGACGTGGCGGCGTTCCGGCTGATGGGTCTGGCGGTGGTCAGCCGGCTCGCGGCCCGCTACGGCATCCGGGTCGAACTGCGCCGCAACGTCGAGGGTGGCACCGTCGCGCAGGTCACGCTGCCCAACGCCACGGTGGTGCTGCCCAGCCTGCGCGGGCGCGATCAGGCGATCACCCGCCCGCGTCAGCCGCTCGCGGTCGAACAGGCCCCGATGGCCCCGGCCGGCCGTAGCGAACCGGTCGGTGCCGGGCTCGCCACCACCGCCACGCTGAGCGACCGCTGGCGCAACAACACGCCGTCCTCGGCGCCGTGGCCGGCTGCGGAACCGGCACCGGAGCCCGCGCCGCCGGCCCACACGCCGCCGCCCGCCTTCGCCGGCGGGTTCAACGCCGGTACGCCCACCGTTTCCCAGCCGACCCTCGACCCGCTGCCGTACCAGGGTGCGAACGCCGGTGGCCACACCGCACCGGCCGCGCCGGTGCTGCCGGCGGGCCCGGTCGCCGGCGCGGCGGTGGCCGCCCCGGGCGGCTTCGCCGCGGGCACCACCCGGAACTCCGGCGGTGGGAGCTTCGACGGCGTCACCTTCGGCGGGCTGGGCGCCAGCCTGGCCGCCACCAGCCCGATGGCGACCGGACCGATCACCGCCCCGCCCGAGCCGTCGGTCGAGGCACCGATCTTCCGGGAGATGGAGGCGGTCTGGTTCCGGTCGCACGGCAACGACGCGACCGCCATCTTCAGCCGGCCGCAGTTCGACGAGCCGGCGCCGCAGCCGGCCGCCGGCCCGTCGGTGCCCGCCGTCGAACCGACGAGAGGGCGCAGCCCGCTGCCCACCCGTACGCCGGGCGCGGCGACCGGCGGGTCACCGGCGCAGCCGCCACCACCGTCGTACCGATCGTCGTCCGCCGCGACGACCAGCCCGCCGCCCGCTGCGGCACCGTCGGTGCCGCCTGCCGCACCGCCACCGCCACCGCCCGCGCCCCCGGTCTCCGGTGGGCCGCAGGACGACGCCTGGCGGACGGCGGCCGACGAGGGCTGGTCGCGGGCCAGCCGGGCGGCCGAGCCCACCCCCGCCGGGACGACCCGGTCTGGGCTGCCCAAGCGGGTGCCGCAGCAGCAACTCGTACCCGGCGGGATCGAGCCCCGCAGCGGGCGGGAGCACAGCCGCCGTACGCCGGACGAAGTACGCGGCCTGCTGTCGGCCTACCACCGTGGCGTCCAGCGTGGGCGGACGGCCGGCGCGAGTCAGAACAGCACCTCGACCAAGGAGACGAGCCGATGAACAGGCCAGCGGCCATGCAGGACATGGGTTGGCTGCTCAGCAACTTCGCCGACAGCGTGGCGGGTATCGCCCACGTGGTGGCAGTGTCCGCGGACGGGCTGCTGCTCGCCTCCTCCCGCGACCTGCCGGCGGACCGAGCGGACCAGCTTGCCGCGATCACCTCCGGCGTGGTCAGCCTGACCGAGGGGGCCGCGCGGATGTTCAGCGCCGGCGGGGTGTTGCAGACGGTCATCGAGATGGACAGCGGCTACCTGTTCCTGATGTCGATCAGCGACGGCTCGTCGATGGCGGTGCTCGCGGCGCGCAGCTGCGACGTCGGTCAGGTGGGTTACGAGATGGCGCTGCTGGTGGAGCGCGTCGGCGCGGCGCTGGTGCCGCTGCCCCGGGACGCGGTGCGGTCGTAACACGTCCGGCGCGACCGCGCCGGACGTAAAGGGGGAACCGGCGGGTGCGCCGGCGGACGGGAGAGGAGGTGATCGCGAATGGAACCGCGGCGTGACCCACGGGGTGCGCTGGTCCGGCCGTACGCGGTCACCCGGGGCCGGACCGAGCCGCTTCAGGACATCGCCCTGGAAGCGGTGCTGGTGGCCGGTCCCAGCCAGATCGCCGAGTCGCGGTTCGCCGGGCATGACAAGCATCGCATCGCCATGGTCTGCGAGGGTCGGCCCGAGTCGCTGGCGGAGATCGCCGCGTACACCCGGCTGCCGCTGGGTGTCGCCCGGGTGCTGGTCGCCGACATGGTGGCCGAGGGCCTGTTGACGCTACAGACGGCCGCTCCCGCCACAGGTTACGAGGAGCGGATGGAAATGCTGGGAAGGGTGCTGAGTGGACTTCGCGAGCTATGACCCCGCCGGGGCCCGCCAGAGCCGGGGAATCATCTCCGCGAAGATCGTCGTCGCGGGGGGCTTCGGTGTCGGCAAGACGACGTTGGTCGGTGCGATCTCCGAGATCACACCGCTGACCACCGAGGCGGTGATGACCGCGGCGGGCGTCGGCATCGACGATCCGTCCAAGGTGCCGGGTAAGGAGACCACCACGGTCGCCATGGACTTCGGCCGGATCACCATGGCGCAGGATCTGATCCTGTACCTCTTCGGCACACCCGGGCAGACCCGGTTCTGGTTCATGTGGGACGAGATCATCCGAGGTGCGGTGGGCGCTGCGGTCCTGGTGGACACCCGCCGGATCACCGACGCGTTCGCCCCGCTGGACTACTTCGAGAACCGCAAGCTGCCGTACGTGGTCGCGCTGAACCGGTTCGACGGTGCGCCGCAGTACGAGCTGGACGAGGTGCGCGAGTCGCTCGCCATCTCGCCGGACGTGCCGCTGGTGATGACCGACGCTCGGCAGCGCGACCCGGTCAAGCGGGTGCTGGTGACCGTCGTCGAGCACGCCATGGCCCGGCTCCAGGCCGAGCACGACCGGGGCTTCCCGACCCCGGTCGGCTGAGAGACTGGCGACCGTCCCGCCGGCCCGGCTCCGACCGGTCCGGCCGGGACGGTCGCTCGGCTGCGTCAGTCGATACGGAGGCGGTAGCCACGCTTCACGACGGTCTGCACCACCCGCGGTGCCTTCAGGCCGGCCCGCAGCCGGGCCACCGCCATCTCCACGGCGTGCTCGTCGGCGCCGCGCGGCAGCGTCCGCAACAGGGCGGTACGCGACAGCACCCGCCCCGGCGTCTGCGCCAGGGCGCGCAGCACCGCCATCGGCGCCGGGGCGAGCGGGCGCAGTTCGCCGTCCACCACCGCCGCGTGGCCGCGCAGGGTGAGCAGATGCCCGGCGACCTTGATGGTGACCGTCCGCCGGGGCAACTCGTCGACGATCGTGCGGACCAGCGCGCCCAGCCGCGCCCGGCTCGGCGCGCTCACCGGCACCCCGCGCCGGACCAGCGGCTCCGCGGTGACCGGGCCGACGCAGCTGGCCAGCACGTCGCCGCGCAGCGCCTCCAGCACCGTTTCCGTGCGGTCGCCGGCGGCCCGCAGCAGCGCCTCCGCCGCCGGTGCCGAGGTGAAGGTGACCGCGTCCACCAGCCGGCCGGCCACCAGATCGACCAGCCGGTGCAGCGGTGCCGGGTCGGTCGGTGGTGCCCAGCGGTAGACCGGGACCTCGATGACGGTGGCCCCGGCCTCCTCCAGCGCGCGGGTGCACTCCGGCTGCCGTTCGCCGTGCAACTGCATGGCGATCACCTGCCCCGCCACGCCCCGCTGGCGCAGGTGTTCGACCACCTCATCACAGCTCTCCGAGCTGGGAGACCACTGGTCGGTCAGGCCGGCGGCACGGGTCACCGCGCGGGCCTTGGCGCCCCGGGCCACCACGTACGCGCCGTTGAGCGCCGAGCGCAGCGGCTCGGCCAGCCCCCATCCCTCGGCGGCCTCCAACCACCCGCGCATCCCGATGCCGGTGTTGGCGATCAGGACGTCCGGTGGCCGGTCCAGGCAGGCGCGAGTGGCCTCGCGCAGTTCGGTGTCGTCCGCGAGCGGCACGATCCGCAGGGCGGGAGCGAGCACCACGCGGGCGCCACGCCGTTGGAGCATTGCGGCGAGTTCGTCCCGCCGCCGGTCGGCGGTCACCCCGATGGTGAAGCCGGCCAGTTCCTCGCGCATTCACCCCTCCTGTCGCAGCCCGACAGGTCGACCGGGCAGACGGCCGCGCGGCGCGGAGTTGTGGCCGCCCGGGGAGTCCGACCCGGTCGCGTCGCCGGCCGCACACCGTCTGTCATGTCGGCAAAGCGTGCCGCTGGGCGGTTTCCGGTCCGCGTCCCGTCTGTTTCGGTCCTGTCAAGAGCCGCTCACAGTGCGCCGGGATGTCGGGTTGGCCAGTGATGGCCTAGGATATGGAACAAGATTCCTGAAATGTGGGAGGTGTTGGGTGGGGGTGGCCGAGGCGTTCGACGCGGTGGCCGGTGCCTACGACGGGGCCCGCCGGCGGCTGGTGCCCTGTTTCGACGCGTTCTACCCGACTGCGGTCGAGGTGGCCGCGCCACCGCTACGGGCCGCGCTGGCAGCGGGCCGAACCCCTGAGGTGTTGGATCTGGGTGCCGGGACGGGGCTGCTGTCGTCGCTGCTCGCCGCCGCCGTGCCGGGCGTCCGGCTGACCCTCGTCGACGCCGCGTCGAAGATGCTGGCCGGCGCCGCCGATCGGCTGTCCGCCGGCGGCGTGGCGCACCGGGTGGTGGTGGCGGATCTGGCCGATCCGCTGCCCGCCGGAAGGTACGACGCCGTGGTCAGCGCGCTGGCCATCCATCACCTGGACGACGCCG
>NZ_JBFBAO010000275.1:0-9750 GCF_040682255.1 Micromonospora sp. NPDC051296
GCCCTGGCAGACAACTTCGGCGGGACATCGACGACCTGCTCGCCATCGGCCAGCAGCCGAGCGGCGATGTGCCGGCCCCGCCGCCCAGCACTTCTCCGGGCGGGGGCTGCGCCGCAACGGCACCCTGTGGAGTTCCTGGGTGGTGGCCGGCCGCCAGCGCAAGGTCTACTACACCGGAGACTCCGGCTACTTCGGCGGCTACGCCGAGATCGGTGCCGAACACGGGCCGTTCGACGTGACGCTGATGCAGATCGGCGCGTACGACCGGGCCTGGCCGAGCATCCACATGTTCCCGGAGGAGGCCGTCACCGCTCACCTGGACCTGCGCGGCGGGCTCTTCCTACCGGTGCACTGGGCGACGTTCAACCTCGCCCTGCACGACTGGGCCGAGCCGGTGAACCGGCTGTGGGCCGAGGCCAAGGCGCGCGACGTCCAACTGGCCGTGCCCCGCCCCGGCGAGCGGGTGGTGGTCGACGACCCGCCGCCGGTCGACGGCTGGTGGCAGGCGGTCGCCTGAGCACCTCAGAGCACGAAGGCGTCGGTCCAGAGGGCCCCGGAGCGGCCGGAGAGCGAATCCAGCATCGCCACCGCCTGCCCGTCGGTCAGCTGGGCCACGAAGTCCACGATGGCCCGGCCGCGGGCCTTGTCGACCCGGTCCGGAGTACGCGGGTGCAGCTCCGCCTCGGCCAGTTCCACCAGGTCGTGCAGCCGCCGGGGCAGCCGGGACTCCTCCTCCGGGTCGAGCAGCCACTCCAGCAGCGCCTCCACCAGGGTGCCGAGCAGCCGGGCCTGGCCCCGCTGATGCAACGCCAGGTCGGGACGGGCCAGCACGAACCGGTGGTGGACGAACTTGAGCACCTGCACCTCGTGCCACTGGGCCGGGGCCAGCAGCACGTGACCGGAGCGTACGGCGGGCTGCTCGACGACGGTGATCGCGTCGACGAACCGGGTGGTCCACCGCGCGGAGAAGCGCGCCACGTACTGCTCCGCCTCGATCGAGCCGTCGAACGGCTGGGCGAGCAGCCCCTCGACCAGTTCCTCCCGGACGTGCTCGATCGCGGCGGCGAACGCGTCGTCGGCGGCTATCCAGCTGTCCTTGCGGTGCAGCTGGCGGCGCAACCGCTCGATGGACGAGCCGGGCCGGCGGGCCGAGGTGGCCAGCGCCGCGTCGGTGATGGCCCGCAGGCTCGCGCCCTCGCGCTGCCAGGCCATCAGCTCGGCGGCCACCGCGCCCTGCTGGAGCACCCCGACCCGGTAGAAGTCCTCCACGTCGTGGATGGCGTACGCGATGTCGTCGGCGGTGTCCATCACCGACGCCTCCACGGTCTGCTGCCAGTCGGCGATCCGCCCGGCGAACGGCGCCCGGGCCTGCCGCAGGTCCTCCAGCTCGGTGCGGTACGCCCCGAACTTCGCCGAGCCGCTGTCCGGGTCGTCCGGCGGCGGGGCCGCCCCGCGCGGCGGCGGGTCGAGCAGCCGCGGGTGCGGGTCGGGGTGATCGAGCCGAGTCCACGGGTACTTCAGCATCGCCGCCCGCACCGCCGCGGTCAGGTCGAGACCGGTGGTCGCCGCGCCACGGATCTCGGTCGAGGTGACGATCCGGTACGACTGGGCGTTGCCCTCGAACCCGTCGGTCAGGCCGAGCCGGTGCCGGGCCAGCCGGTCCAGCACCCGCTCCCCCAGGTGCCCGAAGGGCGGGTGACCGAGGTCGTGGGCGAGCGCCGCCGCCTCCACCACGTCCGGGTCGCAGCCACCCAGCTTCTCCACCAGGTCGCGCTGCCACCCGTCGGCGGTGAGCCGCTCGGCGATCGCCCGGGCCACCTGGGCGACCTTGAGGCTGTGGGTAAGCCGGTTGTGCACCAGCAGGCCGGAGCCGCCGGGGCTGACCACCTGGGTGACCCCGCCCAGCCGGGTGAAGAACGGCGAGCCGACGATGCGGTCCCGGTCGGCCCGAAACGGGCTGGCCGCGAGGTCGCCGAGGGCCCGGGCGCTGCCGCCGAAGAGCCGTCGGGCGCGCGGCTCCACAGGTGCTTCCATGATCGCCACGCTAGCCCGGCACAATGCACGACGGAACCCACACCAGAAGGCGGAGCCACATCGTGACCCTCTCTGTTCATCAGCGCATCGCCGAGGAGCTCGGCGTCGCCGAGCGCCAGGTACGCGCGGCCGTGGAGCTGCTCGACGGCGGCGCCACCGTGCCGTTCATCGCGCGCTACCGCAAGGAGGCCACCGGGCTGCTCGACGACACCCAGCTGCGCACCCTGGAGGAGCGTCTGCGCTACCTGCGTGAGCTGGACGAGCGGCGGGCGGCGGTGCTGGAGTCGATCCGCGCCCAGGGCAAGCTGGACGAGGCCCTGGAAGCGCAGATCATGGCGGCCGACTCGAAGTCCCGCCTGGAGGACATCTACCTGCCGTACAAGCCCAAGCGGCGGACCCGGGCGCAGATCGCCCGCGAGGCCGGGCTGGAGCCGCTGGCCGACGTGCTGCTGGGCGGCCCGGCGCAGGATCCGAAGACCGTCGCCGCTGGCTACGTCGACGCCGACAAGGGCGTGGCCGACGCCGCCGCCGCGCTGGACGGGGCACGGGCCATCCTGATCGAGCGGTTCGCCGAGGACGCCGACCTGATCGGCACGTTGCGGGAGCAGATGTGGTCGCGGGGCCGGCTGGTGGCCCGGGTACGCGAGGGGCAGGAGACGGCCGGGGCGAAGTTCGCCGACTACTTCGACTTCGCCGAGCCGTACCCGAAGCTGCCCTCGCACCGGATCCTGGCGATGCTGCGGGGCGAGAAGGAGGGCGTGCTCGACCTGACCATGGACCCGGAGGCCGACGGCGACGCCGACGCGGTCGTCACCGGGCCGACCCGGTACGAGGCCGCGATCGCCGGCCGGTTCGGGGTCACCGACCAGGGGCGGCCCGCCGACAAGTGGCTCGGCGACACGGTGCGCTGGGCGTGGCGGACCCGGATCCTGATCCACCTCGGGGCGGACCTGCGGATGCGGCTGTGGCAGGCGGCGGAGGAGGAGGCCGTCCGGGTCTTCGCCACCAATCTGCGCGATCTGCTGCTGGCCGCGCCGGCCGGTGCCCGGCCCACCATGGGGCTGGACCCGGGCCTGCGTACCGGGGTGAAGGTGGCCGTGGTGGACGCCACCGGCAAGGTGGTCGCCACCGACACCATCTACCCGCACGAGCCGCGCCGGCAGTGGGACGCCTCGATCGAGACCCTGGCCCGGCTCGCTGCGGCGCACCAGGTCGAGCTGGTGGCGATCGGTAACGGTACGGCCAGCCGGGAGACCGACAAGCTCGCCGGTGACCTGATCAAGCGTTTCCCGCAGCTGAAGCTGACCAAGGTGGTGGTGTCCGAGGCCGGCGCGTCGGTCTACTCCGCCTCCGCGTACGCGGCGCAGGAGCTGCCCGGGCTGGACGTGTCGCTGCGCGGGGCGGTCTCCATCGCCCGCCGGTTGCAGGACCCGCTCGCCGAGCTCGTCAAGATCGACCCCCGTTCGATCGGCGTCGGGCAGTACCAGCACGACCTGTCCGAGGTGAAGCTGTCCCGGTCGCTGGACGCGGTGGTGGAGGACTGCGTCAACGGCGTCGGGGTGGACGTGAACACCGCCTCGGCGCCGCTGCTGACCCGGGTCTCCGGCATCGGTGCCGGTCTCGCCGAGAACATCGTGCTGCACCGGGACGCCAACGGTCCGTTCCGTACCCGGGCCGACCTGCGCAAGGTGCCCCGGCTGGGGCCGAAGGCGTTCGAGCAGTGCGCCGGCTTCCTGCGCATCCCCGACGGCGCCGACCCGCTGGACTCCTCCAGCGTGCACCCGGAGGCGTACCCGGTGGTGCGCCGGATCCTGGCCAGCACCGGCCAGGAGCTGCGCGCCCTGATCGGCAGGTCGGCGATCCTGCGCGGCCTGCGCGCGACCGACTTCGTGGACGACACGTTCGGCCTGCCCACCGTCACCGACATCCTCGCCGAGCTGGAGAAGCCGGGCCGCGACCCGCGACCGGAGTTCAAGACGGCGACTTTCGTCGAGGGCGTCGAGAAGATCAGCGACCTGACGCCTGGGATGGTGCTGGAGGGGGTGGTCACCAACGTGGCCGCGTTCGGCGCCTTCGTCGACGTCGGCGTGCACCAGGACGGCCTGGTGCACGTGTCGGCGATGTCCCGCACCTTCGTCAAGGACCCCCGCGAGGTGGTGAAGTCCGGCGACGTGGTGAAGGTCAAGGTGCTGGACGTCGACGTACCGCGCAAGCGCATCTCACTGACCCTGCGGCTGGACGACGAGGCGGAGCCGGGTGCCAGCCGGGGCGGTGGCCGTGGTGGCGCCGACCGGCCGGGCCGGGGCGGGCCGGGCGGCCAGGGACGCGACGGGCACGGCGGCCAGGCACGCGACGGGCAGGGCCGGGGCGGCCAGGGCCAAGGCCAGGGCGGGCACGGCCGGGGCGGGCAGGGACGTGGTGGCCAAATGCGCCAGGGCCGGGGCGGCGGGTCCGCGCCCGCCGACGGCGCGATGGCCGACGCGCTGCGCCGCGCCGGCCTGCTCTGAACCTGCCGCCACCAGCGCCACGGCAGGCGGGACCTGGGCGAACCGTCCTGTCCTGCCGTGGGCCGGCGGCCCCGGTCGGTGACCACCTCGGGCCCCTTTGCTCTGCTTCAACCCGCGCACTGGTTTGTCGCCGGAATCGGTGCGTCCGCTGAAGCAGAGCAAAGGGCGCTCCGAGGGCACCCGGGACGCCGACGGGCAGGGGTCGGTGCGTACCGTCGGGGCGTGGTCTCCGAAGACGGCTCGGACTGGCGGGAGGTGCGGCGGCGCGCGGTGCTGGCGCACGCGGCGGCCGACGAGCAGCGCCGCCACGCCGAACAGGCCGAGGCGGCGGCGCTGGTCAGCGCGTTCGTCGTCGAGGCGCGCCGCCGGGGCCTGGCCACCACCCGTCTCGTCGCGCGGTCGCATGACGGCCGGGCCCGCTACCGGACCCGGCTGCGCGGCTGGTACATCGACCGGGGGCGGACCCGGGCGGTCGACGTGGACGGACGTTTCCACCTGCTGACCGTGCCGCGCGCGCTGCGCTCCCGGCTGCTCGGGGCCGACCCGCAGCCCGGCCCGGCCCCGCTGGTGGTCGGCGAGGGCGGCCGGGACGGGGAGTCGGTGCCGCTGCGAATCCTGCTGCAACGTCGACTCGACGCCGGCGACACCGGCCTCTGACCAGCATCGACGACACTCCCGACGGGCACGGCACGCCAATGCGCCGTGTCCTTTCCGTGCCTCCGAGGGTTGAGGTGTCGGGTTACGTGTCGACTGTCGCTATTCGGCCCCAGCGAGCGCGATCGGTCTGATACAACCCGTTTGTCTGCTTTGACCGGTTGACTGACGGAGGTCAGAACGGTGCCCGTACCCTCGGTGACCGCTCCCGTACGCCCACCCCGCCCCGCGCCGGACGATCGGGTCAAGCGGGTGTTCGACGTGATTCTCGCGACCGTACTGCTGCTGCTGACCGCGCCCCTGATGGCGGCGGTCGCGGTGGCGGTCGCCGTGGGCCTGGGCCGGCCGGTGCTGTTCCGCCAGTGCCGGATCGGGCGGGCGGACCGCCCGTTCGAGCTGGTCAAGTTCCGCACCATGCGCGAGCCGCAGGGCACGCTGACCAGCGACGCCGACCGGATCACCCCGCTCGGCCGTTGGCTGCGCGCGACCAGCCTGGACGAGCTGCCCACGCTCTGGAACGTGGTGCGCGGCGACATGAGCCTGGTCGGTCCCCGGCCGCTGCTGCCCGAGTACCTCGGCCGGTACTCCCCCACCCAGGCCCGCCGCCACGAGGTCCGGCCGGGCGTCACCGGGCTGGCCCAGGTACGCGGACGCAACAGCCTCGACTGGGACGACAAGCTCGCGCTCGACGTGGAGTACGTCCGGCACCGCAGCCTCCGCCTCGACCTGTCGATCCTCGCGGCCACGGTCCGCACCGTGCTGCGCCGGGAGGGGATCTCCGCCGCCGGCAGCGCGACCGCCCCGGAGTTCCTCGGGAGCCGGCGATGACCGGCACCATCCACCTCTCTCCGCCGGACGTCGGGCCGCTGGAGGAGTCGTACCTGATCGCGGCGCTGCGCTCTGGGTGGGTCGCGCCGGTCGGGCCGGATCTCGACGCCTTCGAGCGGGAGGTCGCCGCCCGGCTCGGCACCCGTGGTGCGGTGGCGGTCAGCTCGGGCACCGCCGCGCTGCACCTGGCCCTGCTGGGGCTGGGCGTCGGCCCGGGAGACGTGGTGCTGGTACCGACCCTGACCTTCGTCGCCACCGCCAACGCGGTCCGCTACACCGGCGCGCGGCCGATCTTCGTCGACTGCGAACCGCACACGGGCAACGTCGACGTCGCCCTCGTCGCCGAGCTGCTGCACCGGCTGAGGTCGCGCGGCGAGCGGGTGGGGGCGGTGATCCCGGTCGACATGTTCGGCAGCTGCGCGGACTACACCGCGCTGCTGCCGGTCTGCGCCGCAGCCGACGCCCCGGTGCTGGAGGACGCCGCGGAGGCGCTCGGCGCCACCCATGTCGACCGCCCGGCGGGTTCCTTCGGACAGGTCGGCGTCCTCTCCTTCAACGGAAACAAGATCATGACCACTTCGGGCGGCGGCATGCTCGTCGGCGACGACCTGGCGCTGCTCGACCGGGCGCGGCACCTGTCCACCCAGGCGCGTGAGCCGGTGCCCCACTACGAGCACCGGGAAACCGGCTACAACTACCGGCTGAGCAACCTGCTCGCCGCGCTGGGCCGGGCCCAACTGGTCCGGTTGGAGGGAATGATCGACCGCCGCCGGCGACTGCGCGACCGGTACGCCAAGCTCCTCGCCCCGGTGCCCGGAGTCGACCTGATCGGAGCCGAGGACACCGGCTCGAACTGCTGGCTCACCAGCATCCGGGTGGATCGGGAGCGGTCGGGCTGGGGGGCGGCCGAACTCGCCGACCACCTGGCCGCCCGGGACATCGAGACCCGACCGGTGTGGAAGCCGATGCACCTGCAACCGGCGTACGCCGACGCCGAGAGCCTGCTCACCGGGGCCGCCGAGCGACTCTTCGCCGAGGGGCTGACCCTGCCCAGCGGCAGCGCCCTCAGCGAGCGGCAGGTCACCGCCGTGCTGTCGGCGATCGACGAGTTCCTGGCGGCGCGGACCGGGGCTCCGGCGGCGTGACCGTACCCCTGGTGATCGTCGGTTGCGGCGGGCACGGTCGGGAGATCCTGACCATCGCCCGCGCCATGGACGCGGGAGGCGACCCGCCCCGCTGGCGGCTGCTCGGTTTCGTCGACGACCGGCCCAGCGAGGAGAACCTGAAGCGGGTGCACCGGTTGGACCTGCCCTGGCTCGGTGGCATCGAGTGGCTTCGCGACGCGCCCGACGGCACCCACCACGTCATCGGCATCGGTGATCCGCGGATCCGGCGGGCGGTCGCCCAGCGGGTCGACCGCTACGGCCTTCCGGCGGCCAGTCTGGTGCACCCCGACGCGACGCTCGGCGACGATCTGCGGCACGGCCCGGGGTTCGTGGCGTTCGCCGGGGCCCGGGTCACCACCAATGTGACGCTCGGCCGCCACGTCCACCTCAACCAGAACTGCACCGTCGGTCACGACTGCGTACTGGCCGACCACGTGTCGGTGAATCCGCTCGCCGCCGTATCCGGGGAGTGCCGGCTCGACGAAGGGGTGCTCGTCGGCACCACGGCCGCGGTCCTGCAGGGGTTGCGGGTGGGCCGGGACAGCACCGTCGGGGCGGGTGCCTGTGTGGTGCGGGACGTGCCGCCGGGCCTCGTGGTCAAGGGCGTACCGGCCCACTGAAGCGTGGCCACCGGCCGACGAATGCGATGCTTCACTCTCTAAGTCTGAAACCGCCCAAACGGGCTTATTAGGGATGCAACAAGGACAAGGGCGTCTTGCTCCTTCCGCTCGCCATGGGCGGAAGTGATCGACGGAATCAGGGAGCCGCACATGCCGTGGGACACAAAGACCACCCGACGCACGGATGCGGGAACGCGCCGGACCAGGGCGCGGTACCGCGCCCTCGCATTCCTCGCCACCGACACCACGGCCTGGGTCGGCGGGTTCGTCGCGGCCGCCTGGACCCGCTACGAGTTCGCCCTGACCACCACCCAACTCAGCCGCGCGGCCGGCTGCGGCCTGCTCGCCGCCGGACTCCACGTGGCGGTGGCGGCGGCGCGCCGGGTCCGCTCGGGTCGGCATCCGCTCGGCAGCCTGCCGGAGGTCCAGGGACTGGCCGGAACCGCGCTCACCACCGTGGCGGTGATGCTGCTCGGCCTCCTTCCGGTCGCCGAGCGCCCGGTGCCGGCGAGCACCCCGCTGGTCGGCGGAGCGCTCGCCCTGCTGTTCATGCTCACCGTCCGCTTCGCCTACCGGCACCAGCGCGACCTGGCCCTGCGTCCGGACGTCCGCTCGTCGACCCCGGTGCTGCTGTTCGGTATGGGCGACGCCGGCCAGGGGCTGCTGCGCGCCCTGCTCACCGACCCGCGTGGCCGATACCTGCCGGTCGGCGCCCTCGACGACGACCCGGACAAGCGCAATCTCGCTGTCGACGGGGTTCGGGTGCTCGGCGGCCGTGACGACGTGGCCGGGGCGGTACGCCGCACCGGCGCCACCACCGTGATCTTCTCGGTGGCCAACGCCGACGCCGCCCTCATCCGCCAGATCCGGGAGGCCACCCTGAACACCGGGGCGGCCTTCAAGGTGCTGCCACCGGTACGCGACCTGGTCGACCACCGGATCACGGTGACCGACGTACGCGACGTCCGGATCAGCGACCTGCTCGGCCGCCGCCAGGTGGTCGCCGACATGGCGGTCCGGACCAACGGCCTCACCGGCCGGCGCATCCTGGTCACCGGCGCCGGCGGCTCGATCGGCTCCGAGCTGTGCCGCCAGGTGATGAAGGCGAACCCGGGTGAGCTGATGATGCTCGACCGCGACGAATCGGCGCTGCACGCGCTGCAGATGTCGCTCGACGGCCGGGCGCTGCTCGACGGCCCCGAACTGATCCTCGCCGACCTGCGCGACGACGAGGGCATCCGGCGGATCCTCCGGCACCGACGCCCCGAGATCATCTTCCACGCCGCCGCGCTCAAGCACCTTACGCTGCTCGAACGGCACCCGGGCGAGGCGGTCAAGACCAACGTCTGGGGCACCCTGTCGGTGCTGGACGCCTGCCACGACGTGGCGAAGTTCGTGAACATCTCCACCGACAAGGCCGCCGACCCGATCAGCGTGCTGGGCTACTCCAAGCGGATCACCGAACGGCTGACCGCGCACGCCGCCTCGCGCTTCCCGGGCACCTTCCTCAGCGTCCGCTTCGGCAACGTGCTCAGCAGCCGGGGCTCGGTGGTCACCGCGTTCCAGCGGCAGATCGAGACGGGCAACCCGCTCACCGTCACCCACCCGGAGGTGACCCGGTATCTGATGACCCTGCAGGAGGCGGTACACCTGGTCCTCCAGGCGGCCGAGATCGGCCGCGACGGCGAGGCGCTGGTGCTGGACATGGGCGAGCCGGTACGCATCACGGACCTGGCCCGGCAGCTGGCCGACCAGGCCGACAGCGTGGTGCCGATCGTCTTCACCGGACTGCGCCCCGGCGAGAAGCTGCACGAGGACCTGCTCGGCACCGGCGAGGTCGACACCCGCCCGCTGCACCCGCTGGTCGAAGTTCTCCGGCCCGACCAGCGCCATCGCGCCCATCATGCCGCCGCCGAGCAGTGCGGCGGCGACCAACAGCCC
>NZ_JBFBAO010000276.1:0-9703 GCF_040682255.1 Micromonospora sp. NPDC051296
GGTCACCGTGCCCGGGCCGTCCTCGGCGACGATCGTGACGTCACCGATGAGTCGCAGTTCCTCCTCGTACACCCCGGGTTGGAGCACCCCGATGTTCGAGAAGAACGGGTGGACCGGCGACGCCACGGTCGGTGCCGAGATGTTCCTGCTGAACATGGATGCCCACGAGCTGTTCGCCAAGTGGCTGCGCGACGTCCACGAGAGCCGGGAGGTCAGCGGCTCCCGCGCCGGTGCCCCCATGGTGATCGCGCCCAGCTCGGGAAACTGGGGCTCCTGGGGACCGTCTCAGCCCTGGCACGCGGCCTACATCATGATCCCGTACTGGCTGTATCAGTACGGCGGCGACGACCGGGTGATGACCGAGCTCTACGACGGCATGAAGGGCTACATCGACCTGGAGTACGGGCAGCGTCGCGCCAACGGCACCGTGATCAGCAACCGGCTCGGTGACTGGGTGCCACCCACGGGCAGCCCGGCCGGCGGTCACGCCCCGGACGAGGACAACCGCGTGTCCGGCACGGCGTACCTCTACCAGATGCTGCGCACGATGGAGCGGGTCGCACAGCACCTGGGCAAGCAGAGCGACGCCGCGCAGTTCGCGGCGAAGGCGGACGCCACCAAGACGGCGTTCAACAACGTCTACTTCCACAGCTCGCAGGACCGCTACCGCGGCGAGGGTGCGGACGCCAACCGCTACCGGCAGGTCCACAACGTGCTGGCGCTTGCCTTCAATCTCACCCCCAACGAGGAGGTCGCCCAGCGAGTCGCTGACCGGCTCGCCCAGGATGTGGTCGAGCGGGGCTACCACCTCGACACCGGCACGTTGGGCACGAAGTACCTGCTGCCGGTGCTCACGCAGTACGGCCACGAGGACGTGGCCTACCGGGTGGCGACCCAGACGACGTACCCGAGCTGGGGTTACAAGCTCGCGAACGGCGCGACCACCGTCTGGGAGCACTGGTCCCTGCAGGCCCGGTCGTTGGGCCACTACTTCCTCGGCACCCTGGAGGACTGGAACTACCACTACGTCGCCGGCATCCGGCCCTCGGCCGAGACGGGCTACCGCGACATCACGATCGCCCCGGCCGTCACCGGCCTGCTCGACCACGCGTCCGCGACCACGCAGACGCCGTGGGGCCCGGTGTCCAGCAACTGGCGCCAGCAGGATCGCCGGCTCTCCCTGGACGTGCACGTCCCTGTCGGTACGACCGCCACGGTCGAGGTCCCGGGGGCCAACCGCTGGGCCGTGTCCGAGAGCGGACGGCCGGTGGCGGAGGCTCCCGGTGTACACGAGGTGACTGTCGCCGCCGGCGTCGTACGGGTGGTCGTCGGCTCCGGTGACTACCGGTTCGGCTCCGACGAGCAGCTCGGCCTGGTCGGGGCGGCGATCGACGCGACGGAGCCCTTCGCGGCCCTCGTCGACGCCGCCCGCCGGGCCGGCCACCTCAACCCCGGGCAGGCGCAACGGTTGTCCGGGGCGGCTGCCACCTCCGCGGCGAGGGCCCGCGACGCCCACACCGCCCTGCTCACAGGCGACACCCGAGCGGCCGCCCGTCACCTGGCCGCCTCGCATCTGGCGCTGGAGTCGATGGCCGACATCCTCGCGAAACTGAACGCCGACGGCCTGAAGGACCTCGTGACCGCGGTCGACCAGGCGATGTCCGCGGTGTCGGCGGCGGCGTCGGACCTGTTGGGTCTGTCGCTGAAGACCGAGGTCAGTTCCGACGTGCTGCGGCCCGGGGACCGGGTCCCCGTCCAGCTCGCCGTGGCCAACGCCGGTTCCGAACGGATGGTGAACGTCCGTGGCTCGCTGACCGGGTTCGGTGAAGGCTGGGCCACCACGCCCTCGTGGGTTCGGCTGACCAACCAGCTGCCGCCCGGCGGCACCGGTGAGGGCCGGCTGGAGCTGGCGGTCCCCGAGCAGCAGCGACCGGGCACCGTGCGCGGCGACGCCGAGGCGACCTACGTGTACGCCGACGCGACCCTGACCGTGCGCAGTCCGCTCGAGGTCCCGGTGCAGTCGCCGGTGGTCGTGGAGTCGGTCACCGCCGAGCCGGCCGAGGTGCGGCCCGGCGCGTCCACGAGGGTCACCGCGACGGTGCGCAACATCGGACGCGCCACGACGCCCGGCCGGCTCCGGCTCGACCTCCCCGAGGGATGGCAGCCGGTCGCCGGGGCCGACCTGACGGTCCCGGCCGGGCAGACCCGCAGCGTGGCCCTCGACGTGGTCGTCCCGCGTGCCGCCCGCCAGGCCATCCAGGACTACACGCTCACCGCGCGGTTCGTCCGCGACGGCGAGGTCCTCGCGACCGGAACCGGCTCGGTCCGGGTCGCGATCACCCCGGACGTCACCGACGCCCTGGACCACGTCGACCTCGGCAATACCTCGTCCGAGCAGGCGCACCGGCTGACGGCGGCGCCGTCCTCCGGGACCAGCACGGAGGCCGGACGGACCCGGCGCTACGCCGGACACCTCACGCCGTTCTCGTGGTTCGAGTTCGATCTGGCCGTGACCCCGGGCGAGGCGTTCGTGGTCCGCGCGGTCGAGACCTACGACCGTGCCCAGATCAAGCGCTACAAGGTCTACGTCGACGGTGAGGAGGTGCTGCTGCGCACCCTCGAGCGCTCCGCCGCCGGTGCCGGCACGGAGACCTACGAGCTGGTCGTCCCGGCCTCGCTCGCGGCCGCCGACGGGTCGGTTCGGATCCGGTTCGAGAACCAGGACGACGCGGCCTACTTCGACCCGTCGATCGCCGACGTCTGGTCGCGCCCGGTCTCCTGAGGCCTCTCCCCCGCTCCCCAGTCCCCGCCCAGCCCTGAGGATTCGAGGCTGGTCTTCGGGTCGCAGCTGCCTCGGCTCGATGCCCAGCAGCGCGGGTGCCGGAAGTCGCTGGTCGTCACCGCTGGTACGTCCCCCACCATCATTACCCGTTCGCCCGGTGCCCGGCAGGGGCCCTTCTCCGTGGCCAAGATCGCGGCACCGACATCTTCATCGAGCACTGGGGTGTCGTGCGCGTTCTGGTGTGATGTACCGGTGAGGGTGCAGGACGACAACGAGCTGACGGTGCTGGTGGATCGGCTGCGGCGGGATCGCCGCCGTGACCCCTACTCGGGCCGGGATGCCTACTCACGCACCGCGCGTGAGGTCGCCAACCGCTGCGACCAGCTGATCAACATAGGTGAAGCGGCGGTCGCGGTGCCGATGCTGCGCAAGGCAGTCGATCGGATGACGAATGCCCTGATGTACATGGACAGCTCCTCCGGCGTGCTCGGCAACGACCTGGCGCACCTGATGGAGGTCTACGCCCGCGCGTGTCAGGCCGCGCCGCCCCGGCCGGCAGGGTTGGCGGCGTGGCTGGTGAAGCTGGTGTGCGACGGCCCCGGCTGGCCGGACGTGGTGCTACGCGAGTGGGCGCCGGCACTGGGGGCGAAGGGCCTTGCCGAGGTCGCGCGGTTGGTTGACGAGCGTGCCGCCGCCGTGACCGAGCCCGATGACTGGCATCAGCAGTGGGCGGTGCGGTACCTGCGGGAGCAGATTGCTGAGGTCTCCGGCGACGTCGACGGACATGTGCGGGTGTTGGCGGAGCACCTGGTCAGCGCCGACCAGTACGGGCGGATCGTGCGGGTACTGGCGGAGGCGAAGCGGCCCGCCGAGGCGATCGACTGGGCCCGGCGCGGGCTCGCCGAGTACCAGTCCGGCTATCAGTCGGCAGAGCTACGCGACCTGCTCGTACGGCTGTTGATCGAGACTGGCGAACCGGAGGCGGCGGTGGCCGAACGCCGAACGGCGTTCGATGACCAGCCGACGATCGACAACTTCCGGTCGCTGCTAGCCACGGTGGCCGAGACCGACCGGGACGCCGCGCACACCGAGTGGGCCTTGGCGGTGGTACGCGATTGCGCCACGCGGCAGGCGGAATATCTGCGTCACCTGATCGACGTGCTGATTCTCGCCGGTCGTGACGACGAGGCGTGGCACACCGGACTGGCGCGCTGGGACGAGGTGCCCGCCCGGCAGCGCGTCGAACTGTTGGAGTTGCGGCGGCAGACCCACCCAGCCGAGGTACGCGAGCCCTACCAGGCGCTCATCGACGTCCAACTGCTCGACTCGTACGACAAACGCCGCTACGACAAGGCGATCGCGCTGCTG
Source organism: Micromonospora sp. NPDC051296 (assembly GCF_040682255.1). Taxonomy (NCBI): domain Bacteria; kingdom Bacillati; phylum Actinomycetota; class Actinomycetes; order Micromonosporales; family Micromonosporaceae; genus Micromonospora; species Micromonospora sp. NPDC051296. Next base: position 4,151 of record NZ_JBFBAO010000276.1, read on the forward strand.
CGCAACCTGCGCGAGGCGTACGCGACCACCGGCGAGACCACACAATTCGACGTGTACCTGGAGGCGTTGCGCGCGCAACACCGCCGCCGGCCGACGTTCCTGGCCAAGCTCGACGCCGCCCGCTTCCGGTCCGGCCGGTAGGGTGCATGCCGTGGCGGTCCGCATCGACGTTGAGGCGTTTCGTGATTCGATCCCTACGGCTGTGGGTGAGGCTGCGGCACGGCTGCTGACCGACGGCAGCGTCGGTGAGCTGGAGCCCGCCGGTGGCGGCGTCCAGGCAGTGGTACGCGACCACGACGCCGTCTTCCAGCCGTGGGTGGGCATCGTTGACGGAATCTTCACCGGCGACTGCGATTGCGGCATCGTCGGGGACGACTTGTGCGCGCATGCGGTCGCGACAGCGTTGACCGCGTTCCACGCGGGTACCGCTTTCTCCGGCGCCGCGACCCCACCCGGCGCCGCCCCCGTCGCGCCCGACCACGCCCACTACCTTCAGGCGGTGCAGCGACTGTCGCCCCGCCAACTGGCAGACCTGGTGGCGGGGCACGCGGTCCGGGACCGCCTGTTCGCCACCCTGCTGCTGGGCGAGGCCGGCAAGCTCGACGCCGCCGACACGTCCGGCCTCGCCGATTTCCGCGCCGCTGTCCGGGACGCGTCGACGGTGACCACCGGTAGCAGGTGGCAGATCTCCGATGTAGAAACCGCCGGACACCGCCTCGCCGCCGAAGTCGAGATCCTGTGCGCCCACCCCGCGACCCCCACCGCGCTCGACCTGGTCGAAGAGGCCATCGTCGTGTGGGACGGGCTGTCCGGACACCTCCGCGACGCCTACCACATCACCCGCACCGAACCGGAGGAGATCGCCGAGCCGCTCGTGGGCACGCACCGTGACCTGTGCGAACGCCTCGACCTCGACCCGGACCAGATCGCCGAGCGGCTGAACCGGCTCCTCGCACGCTGCCACTACGACACCATGGACATCGACATCTACACCGATCTCCTCGGCGAGCACGCAGACACGATCACTTCGCCCGCCCGCTGGTAGCCCCCAGGGCTAATGTGGCGCTTGCCGTGACGTGAGTTCCGAAGTCTGTGGCCCGGGAGGCCAAATGGGGGTACGGCACCGACCACCGCCCGGGCCACGCTGAGGCGTGCCGCAGGTGCGGTCGATCGCCGGCAACAGTGCGCTGGTCGTCAACGCCTGCTTCGTCCTCGCGGCCATCGCCACCAGTATCGCCGTGATGCTCGGCGATTCCGTCGAAACCCAGTACCACGTCAAGCATCTGGTGCCCCGGCTCGTGGTCGGGTTCATCCTGTCCGCGTTCGCGGTCCCCGTCACGGGTGTGCTCATCGACGTCGCCAACGCGCTGACGGTGGCGATGGCCGGTGAGGCCGCACCGACCACCGAGGCGATCACCTTCGGCCAGGCACGCGTCGAGTCGGCGGTGACCGACCCGAGCAACGCCCTGCTGATCGCCGGCCACTCAGTGCTCGACACCAGGACAAAATTGGGTGGCCTCGCCAGCCAGTTGCGCCCTACCTTGTGACTGGATCTTCTTCTCCGACCCACTCACGAGAGGACCTCACCCCGCGTGACGCCGCCTGCTCTTTAGACCTGACACCGTCCTCGTGCATCGGTCGCCGACGTCGCCGTCGGCTCGTTTCCCATGCCTCCCGTCAGGTCTTCAGAGGGATCATGTCTACGCGTCCTCATATCGTGCTGCCCTGGACCGTTCGGCGCACGCGCCTTCCCCTGTCCGCCTTCGGCTGCGTCCACTGCCATTCCGGCCTCGCCAGCACCGGCAACGGAAGTTCCGCGTCAATGCCAACGGCAAACTCCTCGACATCTGGCGCCTGGTCGCCTGCGTTTCCTGCGACCGCACCAGCAAAATCACCGTTCACGATCGCGTCCCGGTCCGCCGCCTGGATCCGATCCTTCCGAAGGGCTACTCCGGCAACTCCTCCCGCCCGTGGGCCCGAACCGGGGCGAGAGGCAAGGTGGCCTTGCCCCGGACTGCATCATGCGGCGGTCCGCTCGCGGTCGCTCATGACCGGGCGCGAACGAAGGTCCGGGCCGGCCCGATACCGGCGACGAAGGTGAACGCCCAGGTGCGTACATCCGGGACGGGTCGAATTGAGCGCGTGACCGCGCTGTCGGCGGGCATACGATTCGCTACCGCGCAAGCAGGGAGCGCAGGACTTTGATGATCTCGTCGGGCGCTTCCTCGGCCATGAAGTGCCCGACCGACGTGGTGTGGTGGTCCAGATCAGCAGCCCAGGTGTGCCACAGCGCGGCGGCGTCGTAGCCAAGTGCGGCTCCCCAGTCCTGCTGGACGACGGTGGCCGGCATGGGCAGTCGGTTCCCGGAGGCTCGGTCCGCCTGGTCGTGTTCGATGTCGATGCCGGCCGAGGCGCGGTAGTCGGCGACGATGGAGGGGACCGCCTCGCGGGAGGCTTTCAGGTACTCCGCCCGCAGGTCTGCAGGAATGGCATGGGGGTTCTTGGCCCATAGGTCGAGAAAGTAGCCGAAGAAGGCGTCTGCGTTGGCGCTGATCATCTGCTCAGGCAGGCCGGGTGGCTGGGCCATCAGGTACAGGTGGAAGGCAACAGCGGCGGAGGACCCGTGCAGGATGTCCCACATGTCCAACGTCGGCAGGACGTCGAGGATGGCGAGGTGGGTGATCGTAGCGGGATGGTCGAGGCCGGCGCGGATGGCGACGAGGGCACCGCGGTCGTGTCCGGCCAGGGCGAAGCGCTCGTGGCCGAGCTTGCTGGCGAGGGTGACGATGTCGGCGGCCATGGTCCGCTTGGAGTACGTGTCGGCGTCACGCGCGTCGGGCTTGTCGCTGGCGCCGTAGCCGCGCAGGTCGGGACAGATCACGGTGTGATCGGTGGCGAGGTCGCCGGCGACGTGCCGCCACATGACGTGGGTTTGCGGAAAGCCGTGCAACAGCACGATCGGGCTGCCCGCACCTCCCAAGGCCACGTTCAGTGTCACATCATCGTCGACCGAGACGCGCTGGTAGTCGAACCCGGGAATGGCAATTGTCATGCTCGTCCCTTTCTCGTTGGCGGACGACCCCAGCCTGCCGGTCGCCGATGAGTAAACGATGAGCGCGATACGTTAAGCGGAGGTGCGGAAGGGCGGTTCGATCAGTGCAGGTCAGCGTCGGTGTTCTCGGGCCGGTTGTCGCCTGGGACGGCGGCGGTGCGCCGATAGACCTGAAAGGGCCGAAACACCGCGCGGTGCTGGCGCGACTCGTTGTCGCGCGCGGTCGGGTCGTACCGGTCAACCGCCTCGTCGATGATCTGTGGCAGGAGCCCTCACCGGGCGCGGTGGGAAGCGTCCGCACGTTCGTGGCGGCGTTACGGCGCGCGCTGGAGCCGCAGCGTCCACCGCGCGAGGCGGCACGGTTGCTGGTCACGGATGGCCCGGGCTACGCGCTTAGGTTGGCGCCGGATGCGGTCGACGCCTGGCGGTTCGAGGACGAGGTCACCGTCGCGTCCACGGCGTCCCCTCACGAGGCACTCGAGAGGCTCGATCGCGCCCTGAGCTGGTGGCGGGGGCCCGCGTTCGCCGGCGTCGATGACGAGCCGTGGTCGCGCGTCGAGCGCTCCCGCCTCGAACAACTACGGCTTAACGTGATCGAGCAGCGGGCCGAGGCGCGACTGAATGTCGGGCGCGCCTCGGATGTCGTACCCGATCTCGACGCGCATGTGGCCGAGCATCCGTGGCGGGAGGAGGCGTGGCGGCTGCTGGCGCTCGCCCTGTACCGCACGGGACGCCAGGGTGATGCGCTTGCGGTACTACGCCGAGCCCGCAGCCTGCTCCTGGAACAGCTTGGCGTCGATCCGAGCCCGCGACTGCGTCGCCTGGAGACCGACATCCTCCGTCAAGCCGATCGGGTCAGCGACGGTCTGGGTTCACCGGAACCGCAACGGGTCTGGGCGGAGACCACAGCGGCATACGACCGTACGGTAGCGGCCGGCTCCCGCTCTCGATTGGAGTCGACGGTCAGCCTGCTGCGAAGTCTCGCCGTGACAGGGGCGAGCGGACTTGAGGCAGCGCGGAAGCAGCGGATCGCGGCCATCGCCGCCGCCGAGCAGTTGGGGGATGCTGATCTCACTGCCCGGGTGATCGGCGGCTACGACGTGCCCGCGATCTGGACGCGCTCGGATGATCCGGCGCAGGCGGCGCAGATCGTGACGGCGGCCGAGCGGGCCCTGACTGCCTTACGTCCCGACTCGTCCGAGGCCACACGAGCCCGCCTGCTGGCCACGATCGCGGTGGAGTCACGCGGTACCCGCGCGGCGCGCGGACCCGAGGCGGCCCAGGAAGCGGAGCGGATCGCGCGCCGCATGGGCGACCCCGCCCTGCTGGCCTTCGCTCTGAACGCCGTGTTCATGCAGACCTTTCACCGCGCGGGCCTGGCGCCCCAGCGGGACCAGATCGGCGCCGAGCTCGTCGCGCTCTCCGCTCAGCACGGCCTTGGGACGTTCGAGATCCTCGGTCATCTCGTCCGACTGCAGGCCCGCAGCGCGCTCGCGGACTTCGCCACCGCCGACCAGCACGCCGCCGCAGCGGACCGGCTCGCCGAGCGGTACGACCGCCCGCTGGTCGGCGTGTTCACCCAGTGGTACCGCGCACTGCGACTGGCCGCGACCGAGCCGTCGCCACGGGCCGCGGAAGCGGCCTACCACAACGGGGCGGCACAGCTCGCCAACGCCGGCATGCCCGGCGTCGAGCGGGGCCTTCTACCGCTGGCCCTGCTGTGCCTGCGCGTGTCGTACGGGGAACCGGTCCGCTTCGACGATGAGACCGACTGGGGCCCTCACACGCCCTGGGTGCGCCCACTCGTCTTACTGGGACGGGACCGCCCGGCCGATGCCGCCGCGGCGCTGCGACAGGTCCCCGATCCGCCGCGCGACCTGCTGTTCGAAGCCCTGTGGTGCCTCACCGCCCAAGCGGCAGTCGCCCTGGACAACCGGACGGCGATGAAACGCGCCCGGATCGAACTCACGCCGGCCGCCAACGAGCTGGCCGGAGCCGGCAGCGGTATGCTCACCGTCGGCCCCGTCTCACGTCATCTCGACGACCTCGACGCGGCCCTCAGCCGCAGCCGATGAGCAGGAGAGCTTGGCCAGCAGATGCAGGCTGTCGCGGATCGCCAGGCTACTGCGAGCACGGCCCTCCCGCATCGCGTTGAGCCTGCCACCGACGATCGACAACATGCCTTGATCACATGTCCGGATCTGCTGCGGATCGGGTGCGACGGACATGCCCGAGATCCCGAATCCCACGTCCGCACGTACCGGTGAGCGGTTGTCCGGACAACGCTGATGCGGCTGCGACGTGAGAGGGTGGTTTGTGACCTCTTCTCCGCTTTGCGGTTGGCTGATCTTTGCGGACCCGTAGCTGGCGGGGTGTCGTCGCGTTAGGACGGTCGTGAGTGGACGTAAGGCGTATCCGAGTGACTTGACCGATGGGCAGTGGGCGGTGGTGGGGCCGTTCCTGCAGGCGTGGAAGGACCGGCATCCGTCGGTGTCGGGGCA
>NZ_JBFBAO010000277.1:0-9672 GCF_040682255.1 Micromonospora sp. NPDC051296
ACCGGAGCGGGGCGGAGATGGGCCGCATACCGCCGCTCGGGCGGCTGCGAGAATAGCGGGGTGGAACCCGCACAGCCTGCCGACCGCGTGCCCGCGACCCAGTACCGCGACTACGCGATCGACCAGCGGCACCGCCACCGGACGCCGTCCGGCCAGACCGCCGCCGACGAAGTGCCGGACCCGGTGGAACTGCCACTGGACCGCCCGCGCGACCGGGACCAGCCGCGTCCGGCGCGGACCGTGGTCACCGCACTGCCACCCCGACTGACCAACCGACTGGCCGAACTGCGCCGTGCCGCCGGAGGCACCACGTTCATGCTGGTCGTCACCGCGCTCGCCGGCCTCCTCCGTCGCCTCGACGACGGCGAGACGGTGACGATCGGCACGCTCGCCGCAGGGCGCACCGAGCCGCGACTCGACGAACTGATCGGATACTTCCCCAACCTTCTTCAGCTGCGCATTCCGGTGCCACGGGACACCACGTTCCGGCAGCTGTGGCGACAGGTCCGCGACGAGTGCCTGCGGGCCTACAGCGAACAGGACCGGCCGTACGGAGACGGGGCCACCGCGACCGGGCACGGCACCAACCGCCGGGCGCTGTCGGTGCTGTGCGTGGCACAGCCCCCGGCCGCGGTGCCGAACCTGCCCGGTTTACGCGTCGAGGCCGTCGACGTGCCGCATCCGTTCGCCCAGTTCGACCTGACCATAGAGATCCGCGAGCTGACCGGCTCGCTGCGCCTCGGCCTGCAGTACGACGCCTCGGTGCTCGACGACGCCACGGTGACGCTGCTCGCCCGCTACCTGACCAACATTCTCCAGCAGATCGCCGAGAATCCCGATCTGCCCTGTCGCTCGGTCCGGCTCGACCACACACCGGCCCGGCCCACCGCCGTTTCGCGACAGCCCGGCGCCGTGCCCCCGTCGCCCGACGGCACCCGGTCACCCGAGGCCGGTCTCCGCTACCCCGATCTCGCCGCCGCCTTCGAGGCCCAGGCCCGGCGGACCCCGGACGCGGTGGCCGTCGCCCACCGCGGCACCGCCCTGACCTTCCGCGCGCTCAACGAACGGGCCAACCAGTGGGCCCACGCCCTGCTCGCCGCGGGCGTCCAGAACGAGGACCCGGTCGGCGTGCACCTGCCCCGCTCGCCGGACGCCGTGGCCGCCCTGCTCGCCGTGCTCAAGGCCGGTGCCGCGTACCTGCCGCTGGATCCGACCTATCCGCAGGCGCGACTGCGCGCGGTGCTGGCCGACGCCGCGGCCCACTGCCTCATCACCACCGGCGCTCTCGCCGCCCACCTCGGCGGCGTCCCGCGCCTACGGGTCGACGCCGGCGTGGCCGAATGGGCGACACAGCCGCGACACGATCCCGGCCGGACGCTGACCCCGGAACATCTCGCCTACCTGATGTACACCTCCGGCAGCACCGGGAACCCCAGGGGCGTGCTCGGCACCCACGGGGCGTTGCTGCGCCGGCTGTCCTGGATGTGGACCGAACACCCCTACGCCGTCGGTGAGCGAGCCGGGCAGCGTACCCCCCTCGGCTTCATCGACTCCCTCACCGAGACCCTTGGGCCTCTGCTGGCGGGCGTGCCGATCGAGATCGTCGACAGTGCCGAGGCCGCCGACCCCGATCGCCTCGCCGCCGCCCTGTCCCGACACCAGGTGACCCGGCTGGTGGTCGTGCCCACCCTGCTGCGCCCGCTGCTCGACACCGGGACGCGACTGCCCGCACTGCGGCTCTGCGTCACCAGCGGGGAACGGCTGCCGGCCGGGCTGGTCCGCCGGTTCCACCAGGTTCTGCCCGGTGTCACCCTGCTCAACCTCTACGGCTGCACCGAGGTGGCCGGCGACGCCACGGCGGGCCGGATCGCACCGGAGGACACCGTCACCATCGGCCGCCCGATCACCGGCGTCACCACGGTCGTCGTCGACCGCGACGACAATCCGGCAGCCGCTCTGGTCCCGGGTGACCTGCTCGTCGGCGGCGCCACCCTGGCCCGCGGATACCACGCCCGACCCGGCGAGACCGCCGATCGCTTCCGGCCCGATTCCGGTACCCGCGGCGGGCGGACGTTCCACACCGGCGACCTCGCGCGAAGGCGTCCGGACGGCCAGCTCGTCCTCCTCGGCCGACGCGACGACCAGCTCAAGGTCCGCGGCGTCCGGGTCGAACCGGCCGAGGTCGAGGATGCGCTGCTGGCCCATCCGGCGGTCGCCGAGGCGGTCGTCGCGGCGGTTCCCGACGCCACCGGCACCGAGACCCTCGTCGGATACCTCGTCCCGGCCGTCGACCACCACCCGGACGAGGTACGGGCACACCTGCAGGCCCAGCTCCCCGCGGGAAGTCTGCCGTCCCTGCTCATCGCCGTACCGGAACTGCCGCGCACCCCGGGCGGAAAGGTCGACCGCCGGTCACTGCCGCCGCCTGCGGCGACCGCGGCGCCGGTGACCGCCGCCGCCCTGAACGGCGCGACCGAGCGGACGGTCGCCGAGATCTTCACCGAGCTGCTGCCCGCCGGCTGGCGCACCGCCAACGACGACTTCTTCGCCCTCGGCGGGCACTCGATCACCGCGGTCGCCGTCGTCACGCGGTTGCGGCGACGCTTCGCCGTGCCACTGCACCTGCGGGACCTCGTCGACGCACCGACCATCGCCACGCTCGCCCGTCTGATCGACACCCGCCGGCGTCCACCGCGCCCGCGCGAGCCGGGGGATGCCGGCGCACCTGGCGGCTCGGCCGGCCCGGCCGGCGGTCCACCTGCCCTTGAGCCCCGCCCCGGACAGCACGAAACCTTTCCGCTCACCGAGGTCCAGCAGGCGTACTGGGTGGGCCGGACCGGCGAGCTGCCGCTCGGCAACGTGTCCACGCACGCGTACTTCGAACTCGACCTGGCCGGCCGGCTCGACGTGCCGAGACTCGAGGCAGCCGTACGCCGGCTCGTGGATCGGCACCCGGCGCTGCGTACCGTCGTCTACGACGGCGGCGAGCAACAAGTTCGCGCCGACGTGCCGCCCTACCAGATACCGGTGAACGACCTGCGGGACCTGCCCGCCGGCACCGCCGACGCGCGGCAGGCCGAGGTTCGCGCCGAGATGTCCCACCAAGTGCTGGACGCGCGGACCTGGCCGTTGTTCGACATCAGAGTCACCACCCGGGCCACCGGAACCCGGGTGCACGTCAGCATCGACGCGCTCGTCGCCGACGCCTACAGCGTGCACCTGCTCACCCAGGAACTCGGCCAGTTCTACCACCGGCCCGAAACCCGGTTGCCGCCCCTGCGCCTCACCTTCCGGGACGTCGTCGTCGCCCGTCGGGAGGCACAGGCCGGACCGGAGTACCAACGCGCGCTGCGCTACTGGCAGGACCGGCTGTCCACGCTGCCACCGGGACCGCGGCTGCCGCTGGCCGCTGAGCCCGAGTCGGTGACCCGACCGGTCTTCCGCCGACTCGCCCGCCGACTCGACGCCGACACCTGGCAGGCCTTCACCGACCGGGCCGCCGCGGCCGGCGTCACCGCTTCCGTCGGGCTGCTCACCGCCTTCACCACGACACTGACCGCCTGGAGCCGCACTCCGCACTACACCGTGATGCTCACCCTGTTCAACCGGCACGGCGACCACCCCGACCTGCACCAGATCGTCGGCGACTTCACCTCGGTGGCACCACTCGAGGTGGACCAGCGTGCCATCCGGTCCTTCCAAGACCAGGCCCGCCGGTTACAACACCAACTGTGGACCGACCTGGACCACCACGCGGTCAGCGGGGTAACCGTGCTGCGGGAGTGGAACCGGCGACTCGGCGGACCACCCCGACCGCTGATCCCCGTCGTGTTCACCAGCAACCTCGGACTACCGGACCCCACCCCACTGCACGCCGACCCGGCACCACCCCTCGGCGAGCCCGGCTACGGCGTCACCCAGACCCCCCAGGCGTACCTCGACCACCAGGTCGCGCAGACCCCCGATGGACTCACCCTGCACTGGGACGCGATCGCCGACCTCTTTCCCGACGGCGTACTCGACGACATGTGCGACACCTACCTCCACCTGCTGCACGACCTGGCCACCGGCCGCCGATCGTGGGCCCAACCGGTACGCGGGCTGCTGCCACCGCCGCAGCGGCGCCACCGCGCGACGGTCAACAGCAGCGCCCGGCCGCTGTCACCGGCCACCCTGACGGATCTCGTCGCGGCGGCCGCCGCCGCGACTCCGGACGCACCAGCCGTGATCACGCCCGACCAGCGGCTGACCTACCGCGAGCTGACCGCCCGGGCCGGGCGGATCGCGCACTGGCTGCGCGGGCAGCGGGCCGCCGACGGTGACCTTGTCGGTGTCGTCGCGACCAAGGGCTGGGAGCAGGCGGTCGCGGCGCTCGCCGTCGTCGCGGCCGGCTGCGCCTACCTGCCGCTGGACCCGGAGTTGCCCGACCAGCGGATGCGCCTTCTCGCCGACCAGACCCGGCTGCGGTACGTGCTCACCCAGAGAAACCTCACCGGCCGGCTGGCCGGTCTGTCCGGCGTGGCGGAACTCGCCGTCGACGATGCGGGGCCATGGGCCGGGCAGCCGCCGGAGCTGCCCAGCGGTCACCGGCCCGACCAACTGGCCTATGTCATCTTCACCTCGGGCTCCACCGGCCTGCCCAAGGGCGTGATGATCGACCACCGTGGTGCGGTCAACACGATCCTGGACATCAACCGCCGGTTCGGCGTCACCGCCGACGACCGGGTTCTCGGCCTGTCCGCGCTTAGTTTCGACCTGTCGGTCTACGACCTGTTCGGTAGTTGGGCGGCGGGCGGCGCGGTCGTCCTACCGGACCCGGCGCGGCTACGCGACCCCGGCCACTGGATCGACCTGGTCCGCCGGCACCGGGTGACCGTCTGGAACTCGGTGCCAGCGCTGATGACCCTCGCCGTGGAGCATCCCGCGGCCGACGCAGCCGAGCCGGGGCAGGGACTCGCCGGCCTGAGGCTGGTCCTGCTCAGCGGGGACTGGATCCCCCCGTCCCTGCCGGACCGGGTCCGTAGGTCAGCGCCGGATGCCGCGGTCATCAGCCTCGGCGGCGCCACGGAGGCCTCGATCTGGTCGGTGTACCACACCATCGCGACCGTCGACCCCGGCTGGGCCTCGATCCCGTACGGCCGGCCATTGAGCAACCAGCGACTGCACGTCCTCGACGCGGACCACGAACCGCGGCCGGACTGGGTTACCGGAGACCTCTACATCGCCGGAACCGGACTCGCGCGCGGATACTGGAACGACCCGGAACGGGCCACCGCCCAGTTCCACCGGCATCCCCGCACCGGCGAACGGCTCTACCGCACCGGAGACCTGGCCCGCTACCTGCCCGGCGGAGACCTCGAGTTCCTCGGCCGTGAGGATCTGCAAGTCAAGGTCAACGGATATCGGGTCGAACTCGGCGAGATCGAGACCGCCCTGCGGGCTCTGCCCGGCGTCGCCGACTGCGCGGTGACAGCCGTCGGCCGACGCGACGGCGACCGACGCCTGGCCGCCTACTACGTACCCGCCACCGACCGGGCGACGCAGCCAGCCACGCTGCTCGCCGCGCTGCGCACGGCGTTGCCGTCGTACCTCGTACCGGGCACGCTCACCGCCCTCACGGCGTTGCCGGTGACCGGCAACGGCAAGGTCGACCGGGCCGCGCTCCTCGCGCTCGCCGCCGGCCGGGGCGACCCGGCACCACCCACGCCACCGGCCACCCTGGAGAACCTGCCCGACGCGGGCATGGCGGCGCAGATCGCGCAGCTCTGGGCCGCCGTGCTGGACACCGACGACGCGAGACCGGAGGCGAACTTCTTCGACCTCGGCGGCACCTCGGTGGTGGCGATGCGGCTACTCGCGCAGCTGGAGCAGAGCATCGGAGCCCGGATCCCGCTGCTGCGGCTCTACGAGGCACCGACCCTGGCCGAGCTGACCGCAGCCGTGGCCGCCGCCACGGCGACGGGCCCGTCGGTCGAACCGCTCCCGACCGTGGTGCCCCGGCCCGAGCTGGCACACGAACCCTTCGCGCTCACCGACATTCAGCAGGCGTACTGGTTGGGACGGCGGACCGGCATGTCCCTCGGCGGCGTCGGTACCCACAGCTACCTCGAACTCGACGTCCGGGACCTGGACGTGGACCGGCTGGAACGGGCACTCAACCACCTCGTCGCACGGCATCCCGCGCTGCGGACCGTGGTCGGCGCCGACGGCACGCAGCGGGTCCTGGCGGAGGTACCCGACTACCGGGTGCCGCGCCGCGACGTCCGCGGACGAGACCACGACATCCTTGAACGCCTACGGGCCCAGCTGTCCCACGTCGTGCACGACGTGACCCGATGGCCCTCGTTCGCGGTCGCCGCCACCCGACTCGACGACAACCTCACCCGCCTGCACCTCAGCGTCGACCTCATGATTGCCGACGCCTGGAGCTTCCACATCCTGCGCCACGACCTGCTGCTCCTGTACGCCGAACCCGACGCCGACCTCCCGGCCCTGACCTGCACCTTCCGCGACTACGTGGTGGCGCTCGGGCAGCTGCACCGGCATCCCGTCCGGCAGCAGGCGCAACGTTACTGGCGTGACCGGATCCCGCACCTGCCGCCTGCCCCCGCGCTGCCGCTCACCGGCGAACTGTCGCACCTGGAGCGGCCCCACTTCGTACGCGTCGAGGACCGGCTCGCTCCCGCGACCTGGCGCGCCCTGCGCGCCGCCGCCGCACGTCACCAGCTGACCCCCTCGGGCCTGCTCTGCGCGGCGTTCGCCGAGGTGCTGGCCATGTACACCCAGAAGGGCCGGTTCACCCTGAACGTGACCACCTTCAACCGGCCGCCGATGCACCCCGAGATCGACCAGGTAGTCGGCGACTTCACCGCCACCACACTGCTCGCCGTCGACGCCACCGCCCCCACGTTCGCCCGCCGGGCCGCCGTCCTGCAGCAGCAGCTCTTCGACGATCTGCAGCACCGGCAGGTCACCGGGGTCGAGGTCCTGCGGCTGTTGCGGGCCGCCGAGGACCGGCGCGCACAGCCGGTGGCGCCGGTCGTGTTCACCAGCCTGCTCGGTCTGGAGGACAGCGGCACCGACACGGCCGCCCTCGCCTGGCCCGCCGAGCCGGTGTACGCCATCAGTCAGACCCCGCAGGTGCTCCTCGACCACCAGGTCTCAGAGCACGACGGCGCCCTGGTCTACGTCTGGGACCACGTGGCCGAGGCGTTCCCGGACGGCCTCGTCGCGACGATGTTCGACGGCTATCGCCGGCTGCTGCACGCGTTGACCACCGACGGCGGATATTGGGAGGTTCCCCCGGCATGGACCCTGTGACGTCACCCGCCTCCGTCCTCGTGCCGCCCGGTCAACTGGACCTCTGGCAGCGCCTCAACGACACACCGGAGCCAGCCGCGGCGTCGATCGCGGACCGGGTCGCCGCGATCGCCCACGACGATCCGGACCGCCCCGCCGTGATCGCCGCGCGACGGCAGCTCAGCTACGCGGAGCTGCACCATGTCGCCCGCGCTGTCGCCGAACGCATCGCCGTGGAGCGGGACACGCACCGGTGCACTGCCGTCTCGATCTGCGTGGAGCCGGGATGGGAGCAGGTCGTCGCCGTGACCGCCGCGACGATCGCCGGTGTTGCCTGGCACGCGGTCGACCCCGCCGCCGCCCAGTCGGCCCGCTGGCAGCACGTCAAGGATCGGAACAGTCGTCTCGTGCTGACCCAGTCCTGGCTGGACGAGCGGCTGCGGTGGCCCCCGGAGGTCACCCGACTGCTGCTCGACGAGGAGCAGTCCCCGAACCCGACGCGGGATCACCTGCCGGCCCCGGATCCGGTCGCCTGCTGGGTAGCCGATGACCACGGCCGTCCGGTACCGGTGAGCCGGGTCGGCGTGAGCAGCCTCGTCGCCGAACTGCAGACCCGGCTGGGACTGTCCCATGACGACCGCGTGCTCGCGGTCTGTCCGCTGGGCAGCGAACTCGCCGCCACCGCCATCTTCGCCATGCTTGCGGTGGGCGGCGCCGTCGTCGTGCCGGACGATATCGACATTCGGGTCCCTGCGACCTGGGTCGACCTCGTCCGCCAGCACGACGTGACGGTCTGGCACTCCACGCCGACCCTCGCGGCCATGCTCGTCGAGCACCTGCACCACCGCGGCGACGACCTGCCCGACACACTCCGGCTGGCCCTGCTCGGTGGTGAGCCGCTTCCGCTGCCGGTCGTCACCGAACTGCGCCGGCTGATCGGTGACGAGCTGAGAGTCGTGAACCTCGGTCCCGGCACGGTCGGTGGACTGTGGTCCACCCTCCTCGAGATCGGCGAGCCGGACCGGCGCCGTGGACACCTACCGGTCGGTGCACCGCTGCCGGGCCGGCGGGTGTACCTGCTGAGCGAGTCGCTGACCCTCTGCCCGGCGTGGGTGAGCGGCCAGCTCCACGTCGGCGGTCCGGTCGTGGCCGATCTGCCGGATCAGCCGGGACACCCGCCAGTGACGCGACCGGACACCGGCGAGCGGGTGTACCGGTGCGACTACACCGGGCGGCTGCTGCCCGACGGGGTGATCGACCTGCTCGGTGAGGACGACTCCCAAACCGACGTCTCGGGCCATCCGCTGAACCTGCGCGATGTGGAAGCCGCCCTGACCACCCACCCGGCGGTCCTGACCGCAGCGGTCCTGCCCGACGGCGCGGGCAGCGTCGCGTACGTCAAGGCGCTTCCCGGGTCGCAGTTGACCAGCGTGGAGGTGCTGGCCCACCTGCGCCGGAAGATGTCCCCGTTTCTCCTGCCGGAGCGGGTCGAGCTCGTCGGTGCCCTGCCACTGACCCGCGACGGCCGCACTGATCGGCACGTCCTCGCCAGCCGGTCCGGAGTCGTCCGGGCCGCAGCCGTCGACGTGCCGTCCCGCGCGACGGCGCCGGCCGACCTCATCGCCCGAGCCTGCCGTCTCGCCGCCCGAATTCTCGGTGTGGCCGACGTGGATCCGGACATGAACCTGGTTGACCTCGGCGCGAACTCCGTCCAGCTGGTCCGGCTCGCCACTCAGGCGGAACAGGAACTCGGCATCCAGGTCGACGTCGACGAACTGCTGCGGTTCCCCTCCGTGGGAGTTCTGGTCAGCGTCTCGCTCGCGGCGGCGGACGATACGGGCGGTCCGGCCGGCACCGACGTCCCTGGTGACCCGCTCGCACACGCCCCCGAGTCGGACTCCGACGGCATCCTGATCCTCGACCCGGTCGCCCGGGTCGAGTTCACCAGCCGGCGGCCCGGCATCCGGCGTGACCTGGCGGAGGCGGCCACCGTCGCGCTGCCCGGCGGCGCACCCCCCGAATGGCTGGCCGGCAGACGGACAACCCGCCGGTTCGGCCCGGCACAGGTCTCCCTCGACGCGCTCGGACACCTGCTCAGTGCCGTGGCGCGACTCGACATCGCATCCGGCCCGGACGGTCCGGGCAGTGGCGCCGGTGGCAACCCGCGATACGGCTACCCGTCGGCCGGGACCCTCTACCCCGTGCAGGTGTACCTCACCACCGGCCCGCGAGGTGTCGCCGGACTCGACCCGGGCGCCTTCTACTACCACCCGGAGCGGCACGAGTTGACCGTCGTCAACCCGGGCGGTGAGATCGGCGACGAGGCCCATGCGTGGGTCAACCGGCCGGCCGTGCGCACCTCGTCATTCGCGG
>NZ_JBFBAO010000278.1:0-9629 GCF_040682255.1 Micromonospora sp. NPDC051296
AAGGTCACCCTCTACGGCGTACCGCTGGTGACCTCCCGCAAGGTGAACTTCGGCCGGATCGACCCGGCGCTGAGCCGGGAGTTGTTCATCCGGCACGCCCTGGTCGAGGGTGACTGGTCCACCCACCACCAGTTCTGGCGGGACAACCAGCGGTTGCTGACCGAGGTGGAGGAGCTGGAGAACCGGGCCCGACGGCGGGACATCCTGGTCGACGACGAGACGATCTTCCAGTTCTACGACGAGCGGATCCCCGCCGACGTGGTCTCCGGGCGGCACTTCGACAGCTGGTGGAAGAAGACCCGGCAGGAGTCGCCGCAGCTGCTCACCTTCACCCGGGAGCTGCTGGTCAACGCGGGCCGGGGCGGGGTGGCGGAGACCGACTACCCCGACCAGTGGAGCGCCGACGGGGTGCACCTGCCGCTTACCTACACGTTCGAGCCGGGTACCCCGACCGACGGGGTCACGGTGGACATTCCGCTGCCGCTGCTCAACCAGGTGCCGGCGGAGAGCTTCGACTGGCAGGTCCCCGGGCTGCGCGAGGAATTGGTCATCGCGCTGATCCGTTCGCTGCCGAAGCCGGTGCGGCGCAATTTCGTCCCGGTGCCGGACTACGCCCGCGCGGCGCTGGCCGCGATCACCCCCGGCGAGGAGCCGCTGCTGGACGCGCTGACCCGGCAGCTGCGCCGGATGACCGGGGTGACCGTGCCCCGGGACGCCTGGGACGTCGCCAAGCTGCCGCCGCACCTACGGGTCACCTTCCGGGTGCTCGGCGAGGACGACAAGCCGGTCGCCGAGGGCAAGGACCTGCCGACCCTGCAACGCCAGCTCAAGGCCGAGGTACGCCAGGTGGTGGCCGCCGCCGCGCCGGACGTGGCCCGCACCGGGCTGACCGGGTGGGACGTCGGCACCCTGCCGCGCACCATCGAGCAGGTGCGGGCCGGGTACGCGGTGACCGCGTACCCGGCGCTGGTGGACGAGGGCACCACGGTCGGCGTGCGGGTGTTCGACTCCCCCGCCGAGCAGGAGGCCGCGCACTGGGCGGGCACCCGGCGGCTGCTGCGGCTGACCGTGCCGTCGCCGGCGAAATTCCTCCAGGGGCGCCTGACCAACGAGGCGAAGCTGGCGCTGTCCCGCAACCCGCACGGTGGGGTGCAGGCGCTGATCGAGGACGCGGCCGGGGCGGCGATCGACAAGCTGGTCGCCGATGCCGGCGGCCCGGTCTGGGACGCCGAGGGTTTCGCCGCGCTGCGGGACAAGGTCCGGGCCGGGCTGGTGGACACCGTGGTGGAGGTGATGGATCGGGTCCGGGCGGTGCTCACCGCCGCGTACGCGGTGCAGCAGCGGCTCGGCGCGACCCGGAACCTGGCCGTGGTGGCCGCCCTGGCCGACATCCGCGCCCAGCTCAGCGGGCTGGTGCACGCCGGGTTCATCACCGAGGCCGGGTACGCCCGCCTGCCCGACCTGCTGCGCTACCTGACCGCGATCGAGCGGCGGCTGGACCGGCTGCCCGGCAACCCGCCCCGGGACAAGCAGCAGCAGGACCGCATCGCGGTGGTCCAGCGGGAGTACGACGAGATGGTCGCGGCGCTGCCGCCGGCCCGCCGGAACTCCGCCCCGGCGCGGCAGATCCGCTGGATGATCGAGGAGTTGCGGGTGAACGTCTTCGCCCAGGCCCTGGGCACTCCGTACCCGGTCTCCGAGCAGCGGATCTACCGAGCGATGGACGACGCCGAGGGGCGTTGACGTCCAGCGACGAGAACCCGGAGCGCCACGTCCGGGCCGAGCAACCGGGCCGGCGGGTCGATCAGGTTGAGTACCCGCAGGAACGCGGCCCCGAGCACGGCGTCGTCCGCGGCGGCGGCGTGCAGCCGGGCCAGGTAGGCGTTGACGAAGCGGACCATCAGGGTGCGTCGGCCGCGAACGCCGGGAAAGCGGAGGTCCGCGCCGACAGCTATGGACCACGGCGCGTCGATCATGCGGGCCGCCCGCCGGAAGAACCGTCGGGCCAGCCGGTCATGGTCGCGGGCGAGGAGACGGCGCAGCAGCAACGCCTGCCCCGCGGCGACCGTGATGCCCTGCCCGTAGACCGGATTGAGGCTGCACAGCGCGTCGGCGAAGACCAGATAGCCGTCCGGGAACCGGGCCAGCCTCTCGTACCGACGCCGGACGCTCGCCGGAAAACGCATCCGCACCGGCTCGTCCAGCGGCTCCCCGTCGCGGACCAGTTCGCCGACCTGCGGCGCGGTCAACGAGGCCGCGTACCGGGCGAAGCCGTCGTCGTCCACCGGTGGTTCCTCGCCCAGGATCCCGGCCATGGTGACCGCGAACCGGTCACCCTCCTGCGGCGCCACCACGCCGTACCGCGGGCGGCCGGGCATCGCGTTGGCGAGTACGCCGAGCATTCCGTCCAGTTGGCCGGCCTCCCGGCGGTAGCGGCGGGTCACGTAGGTGACCCCGACCTCCACCCGCTCCTGCCGGGCGGTCGGGTAGCCGAGTTCGGCCAGCCAGATCGGGCTGCGGCTGCCCCGGCCGCCGGCGTCGATCACGAGATCGGCGGCAAGGCTGTCCCCCAGGCCGGTGGTCGGGGCGAGCCGCACACCGGTGACCCGGCGGCGATCGGGCGTGGCGGTCAGCCCGGTGACTTCGCACTCCGGCACGATGCGTACCCCGGGCAGGGCGGCCACCCGTTCCCGAACCGCCTGTTCGAGCAGCGGACGGCTCATGCCGAAGCCGGTGAGGTCGGAACGGGCCGGGCGCATCCGGTGACCGTCGTTGTACCAGTGCACCTGACCGTGCAGATCGACCGGTGTGGCGCCCCGGCGGTGCAGGTCGGCGCCCAGCCCGGGGAACAGTTCCTCCAGGACCTGCCGCCCCCGGGCGAGCAGGACGTGCACCTGGCGGCCCTGCGGCACGCCGCGACGGTGCGCCGGTTCGGCCGGCAGCGTGTCCCGGTCCAGCAGGGTGATCTCGGTGAACGTGTCCACCAGCGCGCGGGCCGCGAGCAGGCCCCCCAGGCTGGCACCGACGACGACGGCGTGACCGGAGGCTGCCATGCCGGCAGCCTATCCAGCCCGGCGGTCGAGAAACTTCTTCGTGCGTGCCCTGTATTCGGACGGTTGTCAGGTGAGCGGTTCCACGCCGGGCGGCAGTTCGTCGGCGGCGGTGGCGGTGTGCACGTAGTCGAGGAGGATGCGGCGTAGTTCGCGGCCCGCGTGGGTGGGCACCACGTCGCGGCGGCGGGCCACCGCGATGGTGCGCCGCACCCCGGGCGGGGCCAGTCGGGTTACCCGGATCCCGGGCCGGCGGGCCACCACGATGCCGGGGACCAGGGCGACGCCCAGCCCGGCCTCGACGAAGCTGAGCACGGCGTCCATCTCCCCGCCGTCGACCGACAGGGTCGGTTCGAAGCCGGCGTCCCGGCACGCCTGGAGCGTGGCGTCGCGCAGGTCGTAGCCCTCGCGGAACATCACCAGCGGCTGGTCGCGCAGGTCGGCGACGCGCAGGTCGCCGGTGGGCGAGGCGGTCGGCAGCGGGTCGACCGAGGCGACCACCAGGCTCTCGGTGAGGATCGGGTCGGCGCGCAGCCCGGGGTCGGTGCCCTGGGCGGGCATGATGATCAGCGCCAGGTCCAGGTCGCCGCGGAGCAGGTCACGGACCAGGTCCTGGGAGCCGCCCTCCTCCACCCGCAGGTCGACGGTGGGGTGGGCGTCGCGGAACCGGCGCAGCACCGGCGGCGCGAGGGAGGTGGCGAGGCTCGGCGTGGCACCGAGGCGGACCCGGCCCCGCCGCAGGCCGACCAGTTCCTGCACCTCCCGGGTCGCGGTGTCGACGTCGGCGAGGATCCGCTTGGCCAGGGGAAGCAGCACCTCGCCGGCCGCGGTGAGGGTGATGTTGCCTCTTACCCGCTCGAACAGCGGGGCACCCAGGGTGTCCTCCAGGGCGTGAATTTGCTTACTCAACGAGGGCTGGGTGATGCCGACGAGGTCGGCCGCCTGGGTGAAATGTCGTACTTCGGCCACCGCGACGAAGTACCTCAGCTGATGGAGCTGCATCTACATAGCTTATGGCTATCAAGACTGCGGTGTCGATGCATTGGACGACTGATCAAACTGCTCCTAGCGTCGGCTGCGTGGTAGTCACGACAAGAACGCGGTCGCCCATCCGATCCAATGTCGGCCTCAAGGCCGTCATGGCGGTGACGGGCATCCTCCTGGTGCTGTTCCTCATCGCACACATGCTCGGCAACCTGAAGGTCTTCACGGGTGCCATGTCGTTCAACCACTACGCCGAATGGCTGCGCGAGTTGGGCGCCCCGCTGCTGCCCAACGCCGGGTTCCTGTGGATCCAGCGGGTCGGACTGCTGACGGCGGTGCTCCTGCACATCTGGGCCGCCACGGTGCTCGCCCTGCGCGCCCGCGCCGCCCGCCCGGTGCGCTACGCCCACCGCAAGAAGGTCCGCGGCAGCTACGCCGCCCGCACCATGCGCTGGGGCGGAGTGATCATCCTGCTCTTCGTGGTCTACCACATCCTCGACCTGACCACCGGCACGCTGAACCCGATCGGCGACCCGTCCCGGCCGTACGCCAACGTGGTCGCCGACTTCGCCCCGGCGCGCTGGTACGTCACGCTCTTCTACACCCTGGCGGTCGTCGCCCTCGGCTTCCACCTGCGGCACGGCGTGTTCAGCGCACTGCGCAGCCTCGGCCAGCAGACCCCGCGCGGCGAGCAGCGGGCCCGGGTGGTGGCGCTGGTCTTCGCCGTCGCGCTCTGCGCCGGCTATCTCCTGGTCCCGTTCGCCGTACTCACCGGATTGGTGTCCTGACCATGGATCTCTTCACCGAGGGCGACCCGGTCGCCGACACCCGGGCGCCCGACGGCCCGATCGAGACCCGCTGGGATCGCCGCCGCTTCGAGGCCAAGCTGGTCAACCCGGCCAACCGCCGCAAGATGACCGTGATCGTGGTCGGTACCGGCCTGGCCGGCGGATCCGCCGCGGCCACGCTCGCCGAGCAGGGCTACCGGGTCAAGTCGTACTGCTACCAGGACAGCCCGCGCCGGGCCCACTCGATCGCCGCGCAGGGCGGCATCAACGCGGCCAAGAACTACCGCAACGACGGCGACTCGGTGCACCGGCTCTTCTACGACACCGTCAAGGGCGGTGACTTCCGGTCACGGGAGTCGAACGTGCACCGGCTGGCCGAGGTCTCGGTCAACATCATCGACCAGTGTGTCGCCCAGGGCGTGCCGTTCGCCCGCGAGTACGGCGGCCTGCTCGACACCCGCTCGTTCGGCGGCGCCCAGGTGCAACGCACCTTCTACGCCCGGGGCCAGACGGGCCAGCAGCTGCTGCTCGGCGCGTACCAGGCGCTGGAACGCCAGATCGGCCTGGGCAACGTGGAGATGAACGCCCGGCACGAGATGCTGGAGCTGATCATCGTCGACGGCAAGGCCCGGGGCATCGTGGTCCGGGACATGGTCACCGGCGAGATCACCACGGAGTTCGCCGACGCCGTCGTGCTCGCCTCCGGCGGCTACGGCAACGTCTTCTACCTCTCCACCAACGCCAAGGGCTGCAACGTCACCGCGACCTGGCGGGCGCACCGCAAGGGCGCGTACTTCGCCAACCCCTGCTACACCCAGATCCACCCGACCTGCATCCCGGTCTCCGGCGACCACCAGTCGAAGCTGACCCTGATGAGCGAGTCGCTGCGCAACGACGGCCGGGTGTGGGTGCCGAAGGCCAAGGGCGACGACCGCAACCCGCGGGACATCCCCGAGGACGAGCGAGACTACTACCTGGAGCGGATCTACCCCTCCTTCGGCAACCTGGTGCCCCGGGACATCGCCTCCCGGGCCGCGAAGAACGTCTGCGACGAGGGTCGGGGCGTGGGCCCGACCAAGCTCGGCGTCTACCTCGACTTCGCCGACGCCATCAACCGGCTCGGCCGCAAGGCCATCGAAGCCAAGTACGGCAACCTCTTCGAGATGTACGAGCGGATCACCGGCGAGGACCCGTACGAGGTCCCGATGCGGATCTACCCCGCCGTGCACTACACGATGGGCGGCCTCTGGGTCGACTACGACCTCCAGTCGACCATCCCCGGCCTGTTCGTGATCGGCGAGGCGAACTTCTCCGACCACGGCGCGAACCGGCTCGGCGCCTCGGCGCTGATGCAGGGCCTGGCCGACGGGTACTTCGTGCTGCCCAACACGGTCGCCAACTACCTGGCCGCCGGGTCGTTCGAGCAGGTCGACGCCAGTCACCCGGCGGCCGTCGAGGCGCGCCGGGACGTGGAGGACCGGATCCAGCGGCTGCTCGCCATCAACGGCGACCGGACGGTGGACTCGTTCCACCGCGAGCTGGGCCAGATCATGTGGGAGCACTGCGGCATGGAGCGCTCCGAAGCCGGGCTGCGCAAGGCGATCGACGAGATCCGCGCCCTGCGGGAGCAGTTCTGGCAGCGGGTGCGGGTGCCGGGCGACGGCGAGGGGCTCAACCAGTCGCTGGAGAAGGCCGGCCGGGTGGCCGACTTCTTCGAGCTGGCCGAGCTGATGTGCATCGACGCGCTGCACCGCGAGGAGTCTTGCGGCGGGCACTTCCGGGCCGAGCACCAGACCCCCGAGGGCGAGGCCCAGCGCGACGACGACCACTTCGCGTACGTCGCGGCCTGGGAGTTCACCGCGACCGGGCAGCCCTCGGTGCTGCACAAGGAAGACCTGAACTTCGAATACGTCCACCCCACGCAGCGGAGCTACAAGTGAACCTGACCCTGCGCATCTGGCGTCAGTCCGGCCCCCAGGACAAGGGTCGGATGGTCACCTACCAGGTCGAGGACGTCTCCCCCGACATGTCGTTCCTGGAGATGCTCGACGTCCTCAACGAGCGGCTCATCCTCTCCGGCGAGGAGCCGATCGCCTTCGACCACGACTGCCGCGAGGGCATCTGCGGCATGTGCGGCCTGATGATCAACGGTGACGCGCACGGGCCGCAGCGCGGCACCACCGCCTGCCAGCTGCACATGCGGCAGTTCTCCGACGGCGACACGATCGACATCGAGCCGTGGCGGGCCCGGGCCTTCCCGGTCATCAAGGACCTGGTGGTCAACCGCAACGCCTTCGACAAGATCATCGCTGCCGGTGGGTACATCACCGCGCCCACCGGCAGTGCCCCCGAGGCGCACTCGGTCCCGGTGGCCAAGGCCAACGCGGACGCCGCCTTCGAGTCGGCCGCCTGCATCGGCTGCGGCGCCTGCGTCGCGGCCTGCCCGAACGGCTCCGGCATGCTCTTCACCGCCGCCAAGGTCACCCAGCTGTCGCTGATGCCGCAGGGCCAGCCGGAGCGGTACACCCGGGTGGTCGGCATGGTCGACGCGCACGACGAGGCCGGCTTCGGCGGCTGCACCAACGCCGGTGAGTGCACCGCGGTCTGCCCGAAGGGCATCCCGCTGACCACCATCGGCCGGCTGAACCGCGACTACCTGGCGGCGACCACCAAGCGGGGCGACACCCCCGGCACCTGAGCGCCACGAGACGACCACAACCGGCCGCCGCTGCCCCTTCCGGGCACGGCGGCCGGACCGTTTTCCCCACCCTCACCAGCACGCCGAGTTCAGCGGGATCACGCGCGTCGATCAATCGACCTAGGGTGTCCGGAGGACACGCTAGGGGACCGACGGGAGAGACCATTGACCATTCGGATGAACCGCAGGGCCGCGCTGGGCCTGGGCACGGTGGCCACGGCCGGAACGGTGTTGGGTGGAGCCATGCCAGCCGCCGCCGACCCGGGCCGCGCGGCTGACCCCGCCCGCGAGGCGGAGACCGCGGCCGGCTCCGGCGGCGACCGGGTCGCATCGCGGATCGGGGCCGCGTACCGCCGGGAGAGCACCCGGGCCGGCGGAAACTGGCAGGCGTACGTCAGCCTCGCCGGCCCCGCGGAGCCGCTGGTCGCGGTGAACGAATCGGCGGACCGGCGGATCGAGGCGTACAGCGTCAACAAGATCGCCGTGGCCACCGCGGTGCTGGACAAGGTCGACCGCGGCCTGCTCACGCTCGACCAGCAGGTGGAGGTCACCGCGGCGATCGTGGTGCCCGGTGGCGACGGGATCTTCAGCCTGGACGGCGCCTACCCCAGCCTGGTCACGCTGGGGCACGCTCTGGCCAACCTGCTGACCGTCTCCGACGACACCGCCGTCCGGCTCTGCGGGCTGGTCTGCCCGGCCGCCGAGCTCAACCAGATCCTGGTGGCCAAGGGGTTCCCCAACACGCAGGTGCAGCCGGTGGCCAACCCGAACCGCTTCTTCCTGGGCACCAGCACGCCACGCGAGACGCACGACCTGCTCCGGGCGCTCGTCGCCGGCACGCTGCTCTCGCCGGCCTCGACCGCGTTCGTGCTGCGGCTGCTGCGCTCCCCGGTGGCGTTCACCGACGGCATCCGCCGCACCATGTCCTCGGCCGAGCGGGCCCGGATCGCCACCAAGGCCGGCTGGTTCGCCGACGCGCGGCACGAGGCCGGAGTGATCTTCGACGCAGCCGGTGCCCCCCTGGTGACGTACGCGCTGTTCGCCGACGGTCAGGCCGACGCGGACGACTACGGGGCCACCCATCCCGCCGTGCAGGCACGGGCCCGGCTGGGGCGGCGCATCCTGGACCTGACCGCCGGTGTCGGCGGCAGTGGCACCACCCACCGCGGTCACCCGTACCGCCCGAGCAACGGCGGCTGAACCTGCCGGCGGCGGCTACCGTGGACCCGGAGAGCAGTAGAGGGGGGACCATGCGGGCGCCGAAGGAGCCGACGGGGCCGGCGACCGGCCGGCGGATCAGCGGAGCGACGGTCGGCCTGGCCGCGTTGGCCGGGCTGGCCGGCCTGGCCTGGGCGGCCTGGGACATCCCGGCCGCCCTCGGCGGCCGGCTGACCGGCACGCGAGCCGACCGGGCGGCCCGGTCGCCGCAGTTCCGCGACGGCGTGTTCCACAACCGGGCGGGTACCCGGACGATGGTCCCCGCCCCGGACCGCAACCTGCTCCGAGAGCTGATCTTCGGCAAGCAGAAGCGCCGGCCGACCGCCCCCGTGCCGCTGGTCCGCACCACCGCCGCGATCGACGTCGACCGGGCCCGCGAGCTGAACGTCGTCTGGTACGGCCACGCCTCCGCCCTGATCGAGATCGAGGGGCGGCGGGTGCTGCTCGACCCGGTGTGGAGCGACCGCTGCTCGCCGTCAGCCGCGGTCGGCCCGCGCCGGCTGCACGAGCCACCGGTACGCCTCGACGAACTACCCAACCTCGACGCGATCCTGATCTCCCACGACCACTACGACCACCTCGACATGACGACCGTGCAGGAGCTGACGGCCCGGCAGTCGGCACCGTTCCTGGTGCCGCTCGGGGTCGGCGCCCACCTCGACCGCTGGGGAGTCCCGGCGGACCGGATCGTCGAGCTGGACTGGGCGCAGACCCACCGGGTGAACGACATGGAGATCACCTGCGCCGCCGCCCAGCACTTCTCCGGGCGGGGGCTGCGCCGCAACGGCACCCTGTGGAGTTCCTGGGTGGTGGCCGGCCGCCAGCGGGTCGAGGCGATCGAGGTACGCAGCCAGCCGGCGCGCGGGATGGCGAACCCGACGGTGCTCTACA
>NZ_JBFBAO010000279.1:0-9525 GCF_040682255.1 Micromonospora sp. NPDC051296
CTGTTCGAGAAGGTGGGCGCGGCGTGGGACGTCCGCTGGCCGAAGCCGGAGCGGATCGCGGCGAAGCTGGTGAAGCCGGCGGACCAGGCGGCGGCGTAGCGGTAACCGGGCGGCCGACGGGCAAGTTACCTGACAGTATGTTCGGGTGACCGGGCAGAACGCAGGCAGCATCCCACGACAGGGCGTCTCCGAGCGCCAGCGAGGTGCCGAGATGGCCGAGGTTCCCAGCGAGGAGGGCGGCAAGCGCCGGCGACGGACGGTTGCCGCCGGGTCGGCCAAGCCGACCTCGCGGGTACGCATGTCGGCGGCCCAGCGTCGCGAGCAGCTGATCTCGATCGGTCGGCAGATCTTCGCGGAACGCGGTTTCGACGCCACCTCCATCGAGGAGGTGGCGGCCCGCGCCAAGGTCTCCAAGCCGGTGGTCTACGAGCACTTCGGCGGCAAGGAGGGCCTCTACGCGGTGGTGGTGGACCGGGAGGTCCGGTCCCTGCTGGACCGGATCACCACGGCGCTGACCGCCGGCCATCCGCGGGAGTTGCTGGAGCAGGCGGCGCTGGCCCTGCTCGGGTACATCGAGGAGGAGACGAGCGGGTTCCGGGTGCTGGTGCGGGAGTCGCCGGCGCTCTCCGCGACCGGCAACTTCAGCAGCGTGATGAACGACGTCGCGCATCAGGTGGAGCACATCCTGGGCGCGGAGTTCTCCAGCCGGGGGTACGACCCGAAGCTGGCCGAGCTTTACGCGCAGGCGCTGGTGGGCATGGTCGCGTTGACCGGCCGCTGGTGGTTGGAGGTGCGCAAGCCGCGCAAGGAGACGGTGGCCGCGCACCTGGTGAACCTGTCCTGGAACGGGCTGTCGCACCTGGAGGCGAAGCCGGGGCTGATCACCGTTCGCGGTCGCTGACCGGCTCCGTCGGTGGCGCGGGCCGCCCGCTGAGCCGGTCAGCGGCGGCGGTGGATCTCGGCGACCGGGTGGTAGCGACGGTTGCGTTCGGCCTCGGCATGCTCGGGCGGGCCGACCTTGTCGTACAGGCCGGTGCCGAGCAGGACCAGGCCGAAGAGCATCGAGACGACCACGGTCGACATGGAGAAGTTCAGGAAGTTGGCGGGGGTCTGCAGCACCGACATCATCAGGATGCTGGTGACCAGGAAGACGCCGCCGGCGGTCAGGTTCATGTAGTGGCCGAGGTTGCCGCGTCGGGAGGCGCCGACGATGAGCACGATCCCGAAGACGATGGAGACCAGCGAGAAGGCCAGGTTGGTGCGGAGCCCGAGAGCCCAGTCGCTGCCCCGGCCGAACAGGGGTTTCCCCACGGTCAGTGCGGTGCCCCAGACGCCGAAGACCAGGATGTACAGCCCGATCAGGCCGGACAGCACCCGGTAGATCGGCCGTGCGGGGTGGTTCACCGGGAAGTGCGGCATGACTCCTCCACGCCAACAGGAACAATCGGAACAATTGTCCCCCCGGCAGGAACCTGGCGTCCCGCAAAACGCCATGCCGAGCCGCGCCACAAAAAAGATCCCGCCCCGCCGGCCGCAGGGCTCGGACGAAGCAGGACCACGACAGGTTTTCGCCGGAGCCCGACCCACGCAGGGATCAGGCCTGACCGCCCGGAGCAGCGGGTCGGGCTCCGGCGAAAACCTCAAGCGGAACCAGCAGGAAGCTCAGAGCACGAGGCGGGCCTTCTGCCACGCCTCGTTCTCCTCGTCGGTGCCGACCTTGCCGTACATGCCGGTCATCAGCAGCACCATGCTGATGACCATCAGCACGATGACCGTGGCGACGCTCAGGTTGAAGATGTTGGCCTCGGTCCGGACGAAGGCGAGCCCGGCCAGGCTGACCACCATGATCAGGTACGCCATCCACTGGTTGACCAGCACGTCGAGGTTGCGACCGATCGCGGTGCCGGCCAGCACGAGGGCGCCGACCACGATGCTGAACAGCGAGAAGCCGAGGTTCGTGCCCTGCCCCAGGGCCTGGGTGTCGCCCTGGCCGAAGAAGGGCTCCCCGGTGCTGGCGAAGAAGCCGATCACACCGAAGACCACCAGGTACAGACCGGTCAGCCCGCCGATCGCCCGGTAGATCGGCCGCGCGGGGTGGTTGACGGGGGTGTGGGCCATGTCTGTGTCTCCAACGCCGTTGGGTGAGGGGTCGTCGGCGATTCTCCCGCACCCCGCGGTGTGACGCCGCACACGGGGTCCCCGCGGGGCGCCGGTAGCCGCAGGTCGGGTCGCTGCCGCTGGTGGCCGCAGGGTCAGCCGGCGGGGATCTCGTCGGCCAGGGCGAGCCACGCCTCCTCGACCTGTTCCCGCTCGGTCCGTACCTGGGTGAGTTGGGCGTCCAGCTCGGCGACCTTGCCGTAGTCGGTGGCGTTCGCGGCGAGCTGGTCGAGCAGCGCCGCCTCCTTCTGCTCCAGCTTGCCGACCTGCCGTTCCAGTCGGGCCAGCTCCTTGCGGGCCTGCCGGGCCTCGGCGGCGCTCATCCCGGTGCCGTCGGCCGGGGCGGTGGTCACGGCAGCGGCGGGTGCGGCGTTCCGGCCGGGTGCGGGGCGGTCGGTGGTCCGGGCGAGGTACTCGTCGACGCCGCCGGGCAGGTGTACCAGCCGGCCGTCGCCGAACAGCCCGTACGCCAAGTCGGCCACCCGCTCAATGAGGTAGCGGTCGTGGCTGGCCACCACGATGGTGCCGGGCCAGGAGTCGAGCAGGTCCTCCAGCGCGGCGAGGGTGTCGGTGTCGAGGTCGTTGGTGGGCTCGTCGAGCAGCAGCACGTTCGGCTCGCCGGCGAGCAGGCGCAGCATCTGTAGCCGGCGGCGCTCGCCGCCGGAGAGGTCGCCGACCGGGGTCCAGAGCCGCCGGTCGTCGAAGCCGAACACCTCGGCGAGCTGGGCGGCGGAGATCTCCCGGTCGCCGAGGCGCACCCGCCGGGCGACCTCTTCGACGGCTTCGAGGACGCGCAGCTCGCTGGGGAGTTCGGCGAGTTCCTGGGAGAGGAACGCGGCTCGGACGGTGCTGCCGGTGATCAGCCGGCCGCCGTCGGGGCGGGTGACGCCGGCGAGCATCCGCAGCAGGGTGGTCTTGCCGGCACCGTTGGCACCGAGGATGGCCACCCGGTCGCCGGGGCCGACCTGCCAGGTGACGTGGTCGAGGATGGTCTTGGGGCCGGCGTGCAGGCGGACCTGCTCCAGGTCGTACACCTGCTTGCCGAGCCGGGCGGTGGCCAGTCGTTGCAGCGACATGGTGTCGCGCGGCGGCGGTACGTCGGCGATGAGCGCGTTGGCGGCGTCGATGCGGAACTTCGGCTTCGAGGTGCGGGCCGGTGGGCCGCGACGCAGCCAGGCGATCTCCTTGCGGAGCAGGTTCTGCCGGCGGGCCTCGGTGGCGGCGGCGACCCGCTCGCGTTCGGCGCGGGCCAGGATCCAGGCGGCGTAGCCGCCCTCGTAGGCCCGGACGGTCTGGTCGGCCACCTCCCAGGTGGTGGTGCAGACCGCGTCGAGGAACCAGCGGTCGTGGGTGACCACGACCAGGGCGCCCTTGCGGCCGAGCAGGTGCCGGGCCAGCCAGTCGACGCCGCCGACGTCCAGGTGGTTGGTGGGCTCGTCGAGGATGAGCAGGTCGGCGTCGCGGACCAGCAGGGCGGCCAGGGCGACCCGGCGGCGCTCGCCGCCCGACATCGGCCCGACCGGCGCGTCGAGGCCGAGGTGGGGCATGCCGAGGCCGTCGAGGATGGCGCGTACGCCGGCGTCGCCGGCCCATTCGTGTTCGGCGCCCATGCTCTCGGCGAGCCATTCGGTGCCGAGGACGACGTCGCGGACGGTGGCGTCGGGCTTGAGGGTGAGGTTCTGCGGCAGCCAGGCGACCCGCAGGTCGCGGCGGTGGGTGACCCGGCCGTCGTCGGGGTCCTCGGTGCGGGTGAGCAGCCGCAGCAGGGTGGACTTGCCGGAGCCGTTGAGCCCGACCACACCGATCCGGTCGGCGTCCTCCAAGCCGAGCGAGACATCGGTGAGCAGCGGCCCGGCCGCGCCGTAGCCCTTGGACACCCGGTCCAGGTTGACGATGTTGGCCACTCCCCCACCTTCCATGATCAAGGCGTCCCGGTGCCGGCGGGCACCTGGGGACGCCTGGCCTTCCAGGGTACGCGGACGCCCCGCCCGGGTCGGGCGGGGCGGGGTTGGCGCGTCAGGTGATCCGGGCGCCAGGGACCGGGCCGTGTGCGGTGCGGGCCTGCCGGCACACGCCGGCGCCTTCCAACTCGGCGGCGACGCGTTCGGCGTCGGCGGCGTCGGCGGTGAGGAAGACGCAGGTGGGCCCGGAGCCGGAGACGATGCCGGCGAGTGCTCCGGCCGCCTCGCCGGCCTTCAGGGTGGCCGCCAGCGAGGGGCGCATGGCCAGGGCGGCGTCCTGGAGGTCGTTGCCGAGGGTGGGGGCGAGCATCCGGGGGTCGCGCTGCCGGAGCGCGCCGAGCAGCGCGTCGGTGCTGCCGAGCGGCGGGCCGGCGGCGCCGGTGTCGCGGAGCCGGTCGAGTTCGCGGTACGCCTGCGGGGTGGAGAGTCCGCCGTCGGCGATGGCGACCACCCAGTGCCAGGAGGTGGGGCGGGCCAGGACGGGGCTGACCGCTTCGCCCCGGCCGGTGCCCAGCGCGGTGCCGCCGTGGATCAGGAACGGCACGTCCGAGCCGAGGTCAGCGGCGATGCCGGCCAGTTCGTCGCGGGACAGGCCGGTGCCCCACAGCGCGTCGCAGGCGACCAGCGCGGCGGCGGCGTCGGCGCTGCCGCCGGCGAGCCCACCGGCGAGCGGGATCTGCTTGCGCAGGTGCAGGCGGGCGTGCGGCATCACGCCGGCGTATCCGGCGAGGGCGTGGGCCGCCCGGATGACCAGGTTGGAGTCGTCGAGGGCCAGTTCGCCGGTGCCTTCGCCCTCCATGGTGAGGGTGAGCGTGTCACCTCGTCGCGCGGTCAGCTCGTCGTAGATCGAGATCGCGTGGTAGACGGTGTTCAGTTCGTGGTAGCCGTCCCGGCGCAGCGGGCCGACCCCCAGGTGCAGGTTGACCTTGGCGGGCACCCGTACGCGGACCGGTCCGCTGGCTCCGCGTCGCTCCTCGTCGTCCTCCGGACGCCAGGCCTCGGTCACGGGGTGATGTCCCGGACCCGCGACCGGATGTCGAACGACTTGTCCACGATCAGCTCCTCGGCGGTGTCGGCGGCCGGTTCCGGCGTCCGCGTCAGCCTACTGCGCGGCTGGCGTACGGCTCGGGGCCGACGCGGCGACGGCGGCGAACTGCTCGACGGTGAGCGACTCGCCGCGGGCACCGGGGTCCACCCCGGCGGCGGTGAGCGCCGCGGCGGCCCGGTCGGCACCGCCGGCCCAGCCGGCCAGGGCCGCGCGCAGGGTCTTGCGCCGCTGCGCGAAGGCGGCGTCCACCACGGCGAAGACCTGGGCCCGGGCCACGTCCGTCCGGGGCGGCTCGCGGCGGGTGAACGCCACCAGGCCGGAGTCGACGTTGGGCACCGGCCAGAACACGTTCGGTGGCACCTTCCCGGCGGCCCGGGCGCGGGCGTACCAGGCGAGCTTGACCGACGGGATGCCGTACACCTTCGACCCGGGGCCGGCGACGAGCCGGTCGGCGACCTCCTTCTGCACCATCACCAGCCCGTGCCGGAGGCTGGACAGCTCGGCGAGCAGGTGCAGCACCACCGGCACGGCGACGTTGTAGGGCAGGTTCGCCACCAGCGCGGTCGGCGCCGGGTCGGTCAGGTCTGCGGCGGTGATCCGCAGTGCGTCGGCGTGGTGCACGGTGAGCCGGGCGGCGTCCGGGCCGGCGTGCCGGGCGGCGGTGTCGGGCAGGGCGCCGGCCAGCGTCGGGTCGATCTCGACGGCGTGCACGTGGGCGGCGGCGGGCAGCAGGGCGAGGGTGAGCGAGCCGAGCCCCGGGCCGACCTCCAGCGCCACGTCGTCGGGGGTGAGCCCGGCGGTGGTGACGATCCGGCGGACGGTGTTCGGGTCGTGCACGAAGTTCTGGCCGAGCTTCTTGGTGGGTGCGACGCCGAGCCGGGCGGCGAGGTCCCGGATCTCCGCCGGTCCGAGCAGGTCTGCGGCCATAACCTGACAGCCTACGGGCCAAGGAAGGGCCCCCTATTAACGCCTCCGGTAGAGGAGGGGCCCCCTATTAACAGTTCACCCCCCGGTCAGTGCCAGGGGCCGAAGGCGCGTTCGCCGGTGGCGGAGATGGCGGCGCACAGCTCGTCGAGGTCGGTGCCGGTGGTGGCGGAAAGGGCCCGCACGGTCAGCGGGATGAGGTACGACGCGTTCGGCCGTCCCCGGTGCGGCACGGGGGTGAGGTACGGCGCGTCGGTCTCCACCAGGATCTGGTCGAGCGGGGTCAACGCGGCGGCCTCGCGCAGTGCCCCGGCGCTGGCGAAGGTCACGGTGCCGGCGAAGCTGAGCAGGTACCCCCGGCGGACGCACTCGGCTGCGAACTCGGCGTCACCGGAGAAGCAGTGCAGCACCACCGTGTCCGGCGCGCCCTCGTCGTCCAGGATGCGCAGCACGTCGGCGTGCGCGTCCCGGTCGTGGATGACCAGGGTCTTGCCGTACCGCTTGGCGATGGCGATGTGCGCGCGGAAGCTCTCCTCCTGCGCGGCGCGGCCCTCGTCGCCGGTGCGGTAGCTGTCCATCCCGGTCTCGCCGACGCCGCGCACCCGGTCCCGGGCGGCCAGTGCCTCGATCTCGCGCAACGCGGCGTCGAGGTCGGCCAGCCGGGGCGCCTCGTTGGGATGCAGCGCCACCGTGGCCAGTACCGCCGGATACTTCTCGGCCACCTCGGCACCCCAGCGGGAGGAGTCGACGTCCACACCGACCTGCACCAGCCGGTCGACGCCCACGGCGGCGGCGACCTCGATCGCTGCGGCGACCGGTTCGGCGGCGGCGCTGCCACCCGGTACGCCGACCTCGCTGACGGTGATGTCCAGGTGGGTGTGGCTGTCCAGCACCGGCTGGGGCAGCGGCTCGGGTGCGGGCGGGAACTCGCCGGCCCGGCGAGATGCGCGCTGGCTGCGGGTTTCGGTCGATTCGCTCATCAGTCGACAGCATCACACACTGGCCGAGTCCACCCGACCGCCACCCGCAGTTCACCTCGACTACGCCGGACGCCCCTACCGTCGCCGGATGAATGCGTGAAGTGAGGTGACGACGTGAGCGGGCTTTGCGAGCGTGTTATCCAGCACGGCGGCTCGGTGCCCCGTGTCGTCGGTGGGCGAAGCGAGCCGACGACGTGAGCATCACTTCCCGGACCGACGGTACGGCGCCGGAGCGGACGGGCCTGCGCGTGGCGTTCGGCGGCGCGGTCTACCCGGCGGAGGAGATCGCCCGGGGCGCCGCGTACGAGTTGTTCAGCGCGGACGAGGTGGCCGGCTTCGAGTGGGCCCCCCGGCAGAACTCGGCGCTGCCGTGGCGACGGTTCGTGCACGTCACCGAGGTCACCGCCGTGCACGGGGCGGCCGAGCCGACCGAGGAACCGGAGGCGCCGCTGCTGGTGCCGCTGCACCGTGAGCGGGGCTGGACGGAGGTGCACCGGCTCGGCCAGCAGCCCGGTGCTTCGGACGACCCGCTGGTCACGGCGGTGCGAGCCTCGGCCACGGTACGGCGTGGCACGCGCATGATGAAGATCCTCTCCGCCCGGCAGCTCGCCGGGTACGTGCGGGGCTTGCTGCCGCACGGCTTCTGCTACCGCGAACACGACGTGGCGCACCTGCGCACCCCGGCGGCCACCACCGTGCTACGCACCGACGGCGGGGGCGACCGGGACGGGGTGGAGGTGACGTACGCGTTGCGTTGGCGCGCTGCCGACCCCGGCGACTACGACGTGCCGTCCGGTGCGTCGTACCGGGGCCTGACCGCGCTGGGCGCCCGTGACCGGCTGGGGCCGGCGGTGCTGGGCACCGGGTTCACGCCGAGCAGCCACCATCTGATCCCCGAGTTCGTCACCCGCGACTTCGCCGACCTGCCGATGCCGGCGAACGCCACCCTGCTGGCCTACCCGGCGGAGGGGCTGGAGGTGGTGCTCTACGCCTACCAGGCCGAGCAGCGCGGCTGGCTGCGGATGGTCGGCCCACAGTGGCGGCACCTGCTCGCCGCGGTGCCGGGTCTGTCACCGGACCAGGAGTACGTGCCGACCGGCGACGCGCCCCGCTCCACCCGGCTGGTCGGCACGTACGCGGGCGGCGAGTACGAGGCGGTGGCCGACCTGCCCGGCGGGTTCCGGGTGCTGGCGCTGACCCGGGCCGCCCGGTACCCGGTCGACGGGGCGTCCCGCCGGCTGCGCCTGGCCGCCTGGCGCGGGGTGCCGTGTCTGGTGCTCCGGGAGGAGTCGGGCTGGCTGCGACTGCGGCTGCGTCATCCGAATCCGGACGCGGTGGCCGCGGTCGGGGCACAGTGCCACGAACGGGGTGTCTACGAGGTGTGGGCCCCGGGCAACGAGGTCACCGACGACCAGGTGGTGGACCACCCGTACGTCCTCTGACGCACCCCGCCGGGGACGGGGGCGGCGAGGAATAACGTGCCTGTGCCGGGGAAGGCTCGATCTCCCACCCTGGACAGGAGGACGCAATGCCCTTCATCACCGTCGGCACGGAGAACTCCGCGCCCATCGACCTGTACTACGAGGACCACGGCTCCGGTCAGCCGATCGTGCTGATCCACGGGTTCCCGTTCAACGGGGCGACCTGGGAGAAGATCTCCGGCCCGTTGCTCAATGCCGGGTACCGGGTGATCACGTACGACCGGCGTGGTTTCGGCAATTCGGCGCAGCCGACGTTCGGGTACGACTACGACACCTTCGCCGCCGACCTCGACGTGCTGATGACCGAGCTGGATCTGCGTAACGCGATCCTGGTCGGCCACTCGATGGGCACCGGCGAGGTGACCCGCTACCTGGGCGCGTACGGCTCGGACCGGGTGGACCGGGCCGTCCTGCTGGCACCACTCGCGCCGTATCTGAAGCAGGCGTCGGACAACCCGGAGGGTGTCGAGGCGAGCCTCTTCGAAGGGTTCAAACAGGCCATCGTGAAGGACCGGTTCGCCTATCTCACCCAGTTCTGCAACAACTTCTTCAACTACGACGAGAACCGGGGCAAACTGGTCAGTGAAGAGGCGTACCGGGCGCACTGGGAGATCGGCGCGCGGGCCTCGGCGAAGGGCACGCACGACAGCGTGGACGCCTGGGGCACCGACTTCCGGGCCGACG
This sequence comes from Micromonospora sp. NPDC051296, assembly GCF_040682255.1. Lineage (NCBI taxonomy): Bacteria > Bacillati > Actinomycetota > Actinomycetes > Micromonosporales > Micromonosporaceae > Micromonospora > Micromonospora sp. NPDC051296. Next base: position 9,236 of record NZ_JBFBAO010000279.1, read on the forward strand.
TGTCGCGGATCGACGTACCGGTGCTGATCGTCCAGGGCGACAAGGACATGGTGCTGCCGTACCCGAAGACCGGCCAGCGGCTCCAGCCGATGCTCTCCGACAGCCGGCTGGTCACGCTCAAGGGCGCGCCGCACGGCACCCCGTGGACCAACGCCGACCAGGTCAACGAGGCGATCATGGAGTTCATCGGGGCGCCGGCGATGGCGCGGGCCTGACCCAGGATTCGCGCCGGCCCGGTCGTGGCCATGCCCGACCAGGTGGCGATGTATGACGCACCGGTCTACGCCGAG
>NZ_JBFBAO010000280.1:0-9403 GCF_040682255.1 Micromonospora sp. NPDC051296
GTCGGGACCGTCCCGACCCCGATCGGACGCTTTGCGGCGCTCTCGGGTTCCCGCGGGTGACCCCCGGCACGTCCGGAGCGTCGGGGGGCGGCGGCTCTCCACCGGAACGCAGGTGGCCGAGCAGGACAGCCAGCCGGGCCCGGCCCCGTGCGCACCGGCTCTTGACCGTCCCCTCGGCCACGCCGAGGATCCGGGCGACCTCCGCGACCGGGTACCCCTGCACGTCCACCAGGACGAGGGCGGCCCGCTGCTCGACCGGGAGCGCGGCCAGGGCGTCGCGAACGACCATCGCGGTGTCGTGGTCGCGTACCGGTGCGGCCGGCTCGACACCGCCGGTGCCGGAACCGTCGCCCGGGTCGTGGGTCCCGTCGGGCAGCGGCACCGTGGGATGGGCCTGCCGGCGGCGGATCCGGTCGAGGCAGGCGTTCACCACGATCCGATGCAGCCAGGTGGTGACGGCCGAGTCGCCCCGGAACCGGCCCGCGGCACGGTGGGCGGAGAGCAGCGCGTCCTGGAGCGCGTCGGCGGCCTCCTCACGGTCGCCGAGCGTACGCAGGGCCACCGCCCACAGCCGGTCCCGGTGCCGGTGGAACAGCTCGGCGAACGCGTCCCGGTCACCGGCGACATGAGCGCGCAGCAGGTCGAGGTCGCTGACCCGGTCGTCACCGGGTGCTCCGGCCGTCCGATCCCGGCCGGCAGGGCGTCCGTCGCGTACTTCCATCACCAGGTCCGGTGGATGTGCCTCATGAGCCCTGGACCGTGATCTCCTGAACGCCGAGCTTGAAGCCGTTCCCGCTCTGGGGCAGGTCGGTGATCCAGAACAGCAGGTACCGGTACTTCTTGTCGGCGTCGAAGCCGTTGAAGGCCATCGTGGTGCCGTCGTGCGCCTCGAAGGGCTGCCCGATCCGGTTCTTCAGGTACGCGGTGAGGATCTGGCCGTCACCGGCGGAGTTCGACGGCGCGTTGACGGTGCCGGTGAGCAGCTCCGCCGAGGCGCCGGTGACGGAGAGGTTGACCTGCACCGACTTGACGGTGCGCTCAGCGCCGAGGTCGATCCAGACGCCCATGCCCCGCTTGAGGCCGCCGAAGTTGCTACGCGGGTAGGTCTCCGTCGACCAGCCCTCGTCCCCGTCACCGTCGAAGACCTTCTCGGCGTCGCGGACCTCGCTTCGGTTACGGCTGTCGGGATCGATGATCCTGGCATCGCTGATCTTCAGGTTCCGGGTGACCGGCGCCGGTGGCTCCTCGCTCACGGGGGCGGCGGAAGTGGGGGCGGCGACCGGGCTGGTCTCTGGGTCCTCGTCGTCGCCGCCCAGTGTGTAGATGCCGATGAGCAGGCCGACCAGGGCTACTGCCAGCAGGCCGGCGATGCCCAGCGCGACCTTGCGCCCACCCGCGGCGGCGAGCGGAGACGGCTCGTCGCCGGACTCGGCGGCGAAACGCAACGGACCACTGTTGTCGAGGTAGTCGTCGTCGGCGGGCACGTCGAGCCGGGCCAGCTCTGCGGACAGGACGTCCGACGACGGCGGGGCGATCTCGGTGTCGAGTAGGTCCATCGTGAGATCGTCGAGGTAGGCCGGCACACCGGCCCGGACCTGACGGGGAGCCGCCGCCGCGCCACCGGCATCCCGCACCGCGTCGGGGATGGCCGCCCGGCCGTGCCCAGCGGTGGCACCGCGAAGCGGTGCCTCGGCGTGCGGCCAGTAGCCGGTCAGGGCGAAGTAGAGAATCCCGCCGACCGCCCGGACGTCACTCTCCTTGGTGTCGGCACCGTCGGTACGGGCGTCCGCCAGCACCACCCGGCCGTCGTCACTGATCATCACGGTGCCCGGATGCACGTTGCCGTGCACCATGCCGGTGGCGTGCACGGCGGCCAGCGCGCTGGCGACCGCGTTGCCGACGGCGGTGGCTCGGCCACCGTCCATCGACCCGTCCGCGACCAGTTCCCGCAGCGACCGCCCGTCGACCCACTCCCGCACCACGTAGGCTCGGTCGGCCTCGTCGATCGCGTCGTAGACGCCGACCAGGTTGGGGTGGATGACCCGGCTGGCCGCGACGGCGGCCTGGAGCATCTCGGTGGCGGACTCGCCGCCCGGGTAGCGAAGCACGACCGCGACGGGCCGGCGCAGCACGACATCGACCCCACGCCAGACCAGCCGGCCCGCGCTGTCGTTGTTGATGTGCTCGACCAGTTCGTAACGCTCGGCGAGGATCTCACCGGCCGTGGGAGCACCGAAGGTCATGACCGGCGGAGTGGTCTCGTCCGCGTCCTGACCCTCGCCGACCTGGGTCACCCGTCCTCCCTCGGTGATCGTGTCGATCGATGGACCCGCGCTGCTGGGCATGTGACTTCCCGCTCCGCCTTCGTATGGCATCGGCCAACCGGCCCCCAACGTGGCGCGCCGGTTACTGCCGTACCCGTCGAGTGCGACCTTACCTGGGTTGGCCGTCTCCCCGACATGTCATCTTCCCGCCGTGACCGGCGGAGGAGTTCGCAGTCGGGCGGACTCGTCCGGTTACGACCGTTGTCGGCCACGTTGCTGGCACATGTACTAGCCAATCTAGAGGCTGCCCACAACCGGCGTCCGCTGGGGCGGAGCAGGATGCGGCGGCGGGGTCGGGCGACTGCGGGGTTCCCGTCGATCGGCCGACCATACTCGGCCTTCCGGTTGGTTATCCACAGGCCAACCCGGCAGGTGAGCGGCGACGCGCGGAGTTATCCACAGGCGAATCCCCAGCCTGGTGATCGGCAGTCACTCTGGGTGCATCCCCGCGATTATCGATGATCAGCGGCCGAGCCGGCGGCGAACCATCCCGACCACCTCGGTGATCTCGGAGATCCGCAGCACGGTGGCCAGGCCGAGGTACGTGCTACCGATCACCGCGCCGCCCACCAGCAGCTGCACGATCGCCTCGGCCCACGTCGGCGTGTCTCCACCGGGAAGCAGGGCGACCACCAGCAGGCCGGCCAGGGCGGCACCGAGCGCGGCGACCACCACCCGGCCGAGCGTACGCATGATCGCGCCCAGCCCGATGCGACCTACCCGGGGACGCAGCAGCCATGCCGAAGCGATGGCGGCGGCCAGGTAGGAGACGGTGTTGCCGATCATCATTCCGGCACCCGCGAAGCTTGCCGAGAAGGCGAGGAAGAGGACGACTTGCACTGCGACGCGAAGCGCCACCACCGGGATGTTGATCAGTGCTGGGGTGCGGGTGTCGGGCAGCGCGTAGAAGGCGAAGGTGAACAGCTGGCTGATCGCGAACGGGACCAGTCCGATCGCGGCGACCAGCAGCACGGTCGACGTGGCTATCGCGTTGTCCGCGGTGAAGGCTCCGTAACGGAAGACCACCACCGAGATCGGTGCGGCCAGCACGGCGTAGCAGACCGCGATCGGTGCGAGAACTGCGCTGACCGTGCGGGTACCCCGGCTCAGGTCGCCGGTGAAGTCGTGGAATCGGCCGTCGGCCGCGGCGGCGCTCATCCGCGGCATCAGGGCCGTGATGATCGAGACGGCGATGATGCCGTGCGCCATCATCAGCAGCAGGAACACGTTGTTGTAGATCAGCAGACCGGCATTGTCCTCGCCCGCCGCCCGGGTGAGCAGGTTGACCACCACGAAGAGACCGAGCTGGTTGACCGCCACGTAGCAGAACATCCAGCCGCCGAGCCGGCCCAACTCGCGCAGCCCCAGTGCCCGGAAGTCGAACCGCAGCTTCCAGCGGAAGCCGACCTTGCGCAACGCCGGAAGCAGGCCGGCGGCTTGCACCGCAACGCCGAGCAGCGTCCCCCCGCCGATCAGGAGAATCTGGTCCAGCCCGACGTCGACGGGCTGCCGGGCCTGGGCACCGAAGAAGAGGATGTAGAGGCCGAACGTGGCGATGGCCACCAGGTTGTTCAGGATCGGCGCCCACATCGGCGCCGCGAAGTGGCCCCGCGTGTTCAGTACGGCCGCGATCAGCGCACTGATGCCGGTGAAGAACAGCATCGGCAGCATCAGGTACGAGAGCTTGGTGACCAGTCCTGTGTAGTGGCCATCCTTGCCGCTGGCGTAGATGCTGGTGAGCACCGGTGCCGAGATCACCGCGATCAGCGCGGCCGCAGCGAGCGCGACCACCGCCAGGGTCAACAGCCGCTGTGCGTACGCCTGCCCCTGGTCCTGATCGAGCTTGCGTCGTCGCACCAGCACCGGGATCAGCACGCTCGTCAAGACGCCGCCGAGAAGGAACTCGTACACCTGCTGCGGCAGGAACATGGCGGTCGTGAACGCGTTGCCGATCAGGTTGCCGAGGGCCGCACCGATCATGAGATTTCGGATGAAACCGGTTCCCCGGCTGATCAGACTGCCGACCGCCATCACCGCGCTGTTGGCCGCGGCGCTGGATTCGGCAACCTGTTCCTGAGGCGGCGCGACCGACTCGGCCGCGGGCTGGTTCAGCGGTTCGGCGGAGATGAACGTGGCGCCGTCGTCCGGCCGGCCGCCGGGCGCGCCGCCCTGCGCGGCGTTCGCGCTGCGGTAGAGCCCGCCGCTCATCTGTGCCTCCAAGAGGGTACGCCGGAGCCGGCACCGGCCCGCACGCCACAGACCTTAGTCAACCTCGGCCCGATACCCGCGCCCGGCGGAGGAGATGCCGGTCAGGACCGATAGGCTGCTGATCCCATGTCCGAAGCCGCCGCATCCCACATAACCGACCGCCGCGAACTCACCGCCGCGCAACGCAATGCCGTCGCCGAACTGCTCCGGGTTTCCCCGGTCGCCGACGAGTTGGGTCGCCGGTTCGCCGCCGCCGGTCACGAACTGCACCTCGTGGGCGGTTCGGTACGCGACGCCCTGCTCGGCCGGCTCGGCGAGGACCTCGACTTCTGCACCGACGCGCACCCCGACCAGACGCTGGGCATCGTGCGCGGCTGGGCCGAGGCGATCTGGGAGACCGGTCGCGAGTTCGGCACCATCGGCTGCCAGCGCGACGGGCTGCGGCTGGAGATCACCACCTTCCGCGCGGAGTCGTACGACCAGGTCAGCCGCAACCCGGTGGTCGAGTACGGCACCAGCCTGACCGAGGACCTGCGGCGGCGGGACTTCACCATCAACGCGATGGCGGTGAGCCTGCCGGAGCACCGGTTCACCGACCCGTACGGCGGCCTGGCCGACCTGGCCGCGAAGGTGGTGCGTACCCCGGGCACGCCGGCGGAGTCGTTCGGTGACGACCCACTGCGGATGCTGCGGGCCGCCCGCTTCGCCGCGCAGCTGCGCTTCGCGGTGCACCCGGACGTGCATGCGGCGATGAACCGGATGGCGGCCGACCTGGACCGGATCACCGCCGAACGGATCCGGGACGAGTTCACCAAGCTGCTCACCGGCGCCGACCCGATCACCGGTCTGCGGCTGCTGGTCGACACCGGTCTGGCCGAGCGCTTCATGCCGGAGCTGACCGGGCTGAAGCTGGAGATCGACGAGCACGCCCAGCACAAGGACGTCTACGAGCACACCATGACGGTGGTGCGCAACGCGATGTCGTACGAGCAGGACGGGCCGGACTTCATCCTGCGGATGGCCGCCCTGATGCACGACATCGGTAAGCCGGCCACCAAGTCGGTCGGCCCGGACGGGCGGGTCAGCTTCCACCACCACGAGGTGGTCGGCGCCCGGTTGACCAAGACGCGGATGAAGGCGCTGCGCTATCCGAAGGACGTGACCGGCAAGGTCACCGCGTTGGTCGCACTGCACCTGCGTTTCTACGGGTACGGCCGGGGCGAGTGGACCGACTCGGCGGTGCGCCGGTACGTGACGGACGCCGGTGATCTGCTGTCCCGGCTGCACAAGCTGACCCGGTCGGACTGCACCACCCGCAACCGGCGCAAGGCGGCCCAGCTGGCGGCCGACTACGACGCCCTGGAGGAGCGGATCGCCCGGATCGCCGCTGAGGAGGATCTGGCCCGGGTCCGGCCCGACCTCGACGGAAACGCGATCATGGAGTTGCTCGGCGTGCCACCGGGGCCGATCGTGGGACGGGCCTGGAAGTACCTGAAGGACCTGCGGCTGGAGCGCGGGCCGTTGGACCGCGACATCGCCGAGGCCGAACTGCTGCGCTGGGCCCGCGACGAGGGCCTGCGCGACTGACCGGGCGGCGGTCGGCGGGTGTCAGGTGGTCCGCTCCGGACCGGTGTTCGCCGTGGCTCGTCCGGTCTCCACGGTCGCTACGACGAAACGCCGGCGTTTCGACCGAAAGGTTGACGCGAGTCGTTGCGCCCGTCGTACATGATGTTGGAACGTCCGCTCGCTCACCGTCCTCTTGAGGAGCGGGACGACCCATCATCGTGCCGACGACCGGCCACCGGGCCCGGTCGACGACCAACGGGGAGACCACCTAGTGAAACGCCGAGGCGCACTGCGCCGTTCGGCGGCGGCGGGGATCGCCCTCGCCACCGCCTCGTCCATCCTCACCGTCGCCTCCGGTGGTGCCGCGACGGCCGGCCCGTCCGACCAGCCGCGGCCCAAGGTGCACAGCACCGAGGCCCTCGGCGTCGTGCCGGACCGCTACATCGTCGTCCTCAAGGACCAGGGAGCCGGTGCCAGCACGATCCGGGCCACCGCCGCGGCGCTCGCCAGAGTGAACGGCGGCACTGTCCGGCAGGTGTACGGCAACGCGCTCAACGGCTACTCGGTCACCATGAATCAGCGTCAGGCCGAGAAGTTGGCGACCAACCCCGCCGTGGCCTACGTCGAGCAGGTCCGGCGCGTTTCGGCCAGCGGCACCCAGAGCAGCCCGCCGTCCTGGGGTCTCGACCGGATCGACCAGGCTTCGGCGAAGCTGAACGGTAGCTACAAGTACCCGAACACCGGCAGCAAGGTCACCGCGTACATCCTGGACACCGGCATCAACACTGCCCACCAGGACTTCGGTGGCCGGGCCAGCATGGGTTACGACGCCATCAACCCGGCGCCCAACCCCACGCCTACCCCCAAGCCCACGCCCACCGCGTCGCCCACGCCCACCGCGTCGCCCACGCCCACCGCGTCGCCCACACCCACGGCGTCGCCCACACCCACGGCGTCACCGACGCCTACCGCGTCGCCCACGGTCGATCCCACCGTGGACCCCACGGTCGACCCGACCCCGGACCCCACGGTGGACCCCACGGTCGATCCGACCGTGGACCCGGATCCCACCGTGGACCCCACTGAGCCCACCGACCCTGGCACCATCCAGACCAACGCCGTGGCCGGGGACTGCAACGGCCACGGTACGCACGTGGCCGGCACGGTCGGCGGCGCGAAGTACGGTGTGGCCAAGGGAGTCAAGCTCGTCGGCGTGCGGGTGCTCGCCTGTAACGGCACCGGCACCACCGAGCAGGTCATCGCCGGCGTCGACTGGGTGACCAAGAACGCCAAGAAGCCGGCCGTGGCCAACATGAGCCTGGGCGACATCAAGGCCATCCCCTCGCTCGACGCCGCGGTGAAGCGATCCATCGACTCCGGCATCACCTACGCGATCGCCGCTGGCAACGACGCGATGGACGCCTGCAAGGCGTCGCCGGGGCGGGTGCCGGACGCGATTACCGTGGGTGCCACCGACCGGATCGACATGCGGGCCTGGTTCTCCAACTACGGCAAGTGCATCGACGTGTTTGCCCCCGGGGTGAGCATCGTCTCGGCCCGGCACAACAACAACACCGGCAGCGTGGGGTTCAGCGGTACCTCGATGGCCGCCCCGCATGTGGCGGGCGCCGCGGCCCTGCTGTTGCACACCAACCCGACCTGGAAGCCGAAGCAGGTTCGCGACCGGATCGTCACCACCGGCATCGCCGGCGCCGTCTACGACACGAAGAGCTCGATGGATCGGCTGCTGACCGTCGGCTCGGTCACTCCGGCGCGCAGCTCGTACGGCTTCAAGGCCCTTTCCAACGGCAAGTTCGTCACTGCCGCCAGCAGCACCAAGCCGCTGGTCAACAACGGCAAGAGCCTTGGCACCGCGCAGCGGTACGACATCGTCAACGCCGGTAGTGGCCTGGTCGCGCTGCGTTCGAAGACCAACGGCAGGTACGTGGTCGCGCCGAGCAAGGGCACCAAGCCGCTGATCGCCAGCCACAAGACGATCGTCACCTCGGCCAAGTTCACGATCGTGAACCACACCGACGGTACGGTCAGCCTCAAGGCCAAGATCAATGGCAAGTACGTCACGGCACCGAAGTCGGGCACCTCGTCGCTGAAGGCGAGCAGGACCAGCGTCGGCACCAACGAGAAATTCACCATCGACGCACCGGCCCCGGTGATCAGCATCAGGTCGAAGGCGAGCGGCAAGTACGTGGTGGCCGGAAGCAAGCCGCTGGTCGCCAGCAGCAAGACGGTTACCAAGGCGGCAAAGTTCCAGGTCGTCAACTACGGTAACGGTTACTTCGGCCTGAAGGCCCTGGCCAACGGCAAGTACGTGACCGCGCCGAGCAGCGGCAAGAAGGCGCTGATCGCCTCGAGCAAGTCGCTCAACTACTGGGAGATCTTCGACTTCCTCGACTACAACGGCGACGGCACGGTCTTCCTTGGGGCCCGCAACAACAAGGCGGTCTCCGCCGGCGCGTCCGGCACCAGCCAGCTGATTTCGAACAAGACCATCAGGTGGACCGCTTTTGAACTGGGGCTCGGCAAGGGCGAGAAGTTCACCGTCTCCGCTGCCTGAGTCCAGCAACGCACATCCGGCGCCCGCCGGAGCGCTCCCGAACCCGGGACTGCTCCGGCGGGCGCCGCCGTTTCTCGGCACCGGGCAACGCGATAGCCGTGTCGGTGCCGGTGGAGAATGGCGGCATGCGTTGGACGATGCTCGACTCGCCGATCGGGGAGTTCTCCGTGGCCACCAACGGTGACAGCGTGTGCGGGACACACTTCGGGCCGGTCGAGCACGCCGTGACCGAGCCGGTCGACGGGGTGTCCCGGCAGGCCCTGGCGGAACTGCGGGCGTACTTCGCCGGGGAGCTGAGCGAGTTCGGTGTGCCCGTGACGGTGCTGCGCGGCTCGGAGTTCGAGCGGGCGGTGTGGCGGGAGATGACCCGCATCCCGTACGGCGAGACGCTGACCTACGGCGAGGTGGCCCGGCGGGTGGGCGACCCGGGTGCGGCCCGCGCGGTGGGGGTGGCCTGCAACCGTAATCCGATCCCGGTGATCGTGCCGTGCCATCGCATCATCGGGGCCGGTGGGAAACTGGTCGGTTTCGGTGGCGGCCTGGACCGCAAGATCAAGCTGCTGGAGCTGGAGGCTCGCGTCGCCCTGCAACGCGCCTGGTCCTGACCGCCTTGGCGGTGCCCCTACGGCGGCCGTGGGCCGTGGACGCGTCGCGGGGGCGTGCCGGAGACCGTGCCGCCGGTCGACCCATCGCCGACCCGTCCGGCTCCGGACGGCGTCGAGGGCGGCCC
>NZ_JBFBAO010000281.1:0-9398 GCF_040682255.1 Micromonospora sp. NPDC051296
CCCGCCGCCTCGTCCAGCACGGCCCGGGTCTCGGTGCCACCGGCGTCCGAGCCGAAGCCGGGCTCGGTGAGGCCGAACCCGGCCAGCGCCTCGCCGCTGAGCAGCTTCGGCAGCCAGCGGGCCTTCTGCTCGTCCGTGCCGAACCGGTAGATCGGCATCGCGCCGAGCGAGACCGCCGCCTCCAGGGTGATCGCCACGCTGGAGTCGACCCGGGCCAACTCCTCCAGGGCCAGGCAGAGGGCGAAGTAGTCGCCGCCCATGCCGCCGTACTCCTCCGCGAAGGGCAGGCCGAACAGGCCCATCTTGCCCATCTGCCGGATGATCTCGTACGGGAAGGTGTGCTGCTCGTAGTGCTCGGCGATGACCGGCGCGACCACCTCGCGGGCGAAGTCCCGCACGCTGTCACGCAGCGCCTCGTGCTCCTCGGTGAGCCGGAAGTCCATCGGGTTCCTCCTGTGTGGACGGGGCCGCCGGGCGCTCGTGACGCCGGGACGGTGCTGGTGCTGGCTGGTGCGGGTCGACGGCTCGGGCGGGGTGTGGCCTGGCCGGGTCGACGGCTCAGACGGGGGTGACGCCGTGGCGACGACGGGAGAAGTGCCGCTCCTTGCTGCGGGCGGCGGCGAACCGGCGGACCAGCTCGGCGCGCAGCTCGTGCGGTTCGACGATCGTGTCGACCACCAGTTCACTGGCCAGCCGGACGATGTCGATGTCCCGCTCGTACTCCTCGCGCTTGGCGGCGACGAAGGCGGCGCGCTCGGCCTCGTCCTCGATCGCGGCGATCTTGTTGGCGTACACCGCGTTGACCGCGGCCTCCGCACCCATCACCGCGATCTTCGCGGTGGGCAGGGCAATGGTGGCGTCCGGCTCGAAGCCCGGTCCGGCCATGGCGTAGAGACCCGCGCCGTACGCCTTGCGAACCACCACGCAGATCTTGGGCACGGTCGCCTCGGAGATCGCGGTGATCATCTTTGCCCCGTGCCGGATGATGCCCTGCTTCTCCACCGCGCTGCCGACCATGAACCCGGGCACGTCGCTCAGGAACAGCAGCGGCACGTTGAACGCGTCGCAGAGCTGCACGAACCGGGTCGCCTTGTCGGCCGAGTCAACGAAGAGCACGCCACCCTTGAACATCGAGTTGTTGCCGACCACACCGACGACCTCGCCGTTGAGCCGACCGAACCCGATGGTCAGCTCCTTGGCCCAGAGCGCCTGGATCTCGAAGAAGGAGTCCTCGTCGAGCAGGCCCTTGACGTACCGCCGCATGTCGAACGCCTGCCGCTCGCTCGCCGGCACCAGCGCGGCCAGGTCGGCCTTGACCGACGCCTCGACCGCCTCGGCCTTCGGCGGCTGCTGCGTCCAGTTCGCCGGCAGGTACGACAGGTAGCGCTTCACCACGTCGAGCGCCTCGGCCTCGGACTTGCAGAGGAAGTGCCCCACGCCCGACTCGGCGCAGTGCACCTTCGCCCCGCCCATCGCTTCGAGGGTGGTCTTCTCGCCGGTGACCATCTCGACCATCCGGTCGGAACCGAGGTACATGCTGGCGTTGCCGTCGACCATCGCCACCACGTCGCAGAACGCCGGGATGTACGCGCCACCCGCCGCGCTCGGCCCGAACAGTGCGCAGACCTGCGGGATCGAGCCGGAGGCGCGGACCTGGTTCCAGAAGATCTTGCCGGCACCCCGTCGGCCGGGGAACAGCTCGACCTGGTCGGTGATCCGGGCGCCGGCCGAATCGACCAGATAGACCATCGGCACACCGGTGTCGTACGCCCGCTCGATGATCCGGATGATCTTCTCGACGGTACGCGCGCCCCAGCTGCCGGCCTTGACCGTGGAGTCGTTGGCCATCAGGCAGACCTGCCGCCCGCCGATCGTGGCGGTGCCGGTGACCACGCCATCCGCGGGCAGCCCCTCGGCCAGCGCGTTCGCGTAGAGCCCGTCCTCGACGAACGACCCCTCGTCGACCAGCAGGGCTACCCGTTCCCGGGCGAACAACTTGCCCTTGGCCGCGTTCGCCGCGTGGTACTTGTCCGCGCCGCCGGCCCGGACCCGCTTGCCCAGCCGCTCCAGCGCCCCACCATCAACCGTCACGCCGGCTCCCCAACCCCGACCCACCTGAACGATCGTTAGGCTACCCCACCGCACCCACTCCCCGCACTCACCCACCACACCCTCACCCCGCCCCAGCCGGCGCCGATCTTGCACTTCCGGTCGCCACATAAGGGCTAAAAGCCGCGAACAGGCGACACAAAGTGCAAGATCGGCGAGGCGGGTTGGTAGGGACGGGCGATCGTGGGTGGGGTTAGGGGGTGGGGGTTAGGCGGGTGCGGGGGCCGGCGCGGAGGACGCCGGAGGGGAGGCGGCGGCCGGTTAGGTGCTCGGCCAACTCGGCTGCCTCGACTAGGGCGTCCAGGTCGATGCCGGTGTCGATGCCCATGTCGTGCAGCATGTGCACCGCCTCCTCGGTGGCCAGGTTGCCGCTGGCACCGGGGGCGTACGGGCAGCCGCCGAGACCGCCGACGCTGGCGTCGAACTCGGTCACGCCCAGTTCCAGCGCGGTCAGCAGGTTGGCCAGGGCGGTGCCCCGGGTGTTGTGGAAGTGCAGCAGCAGCGGGATGTGCGCGTTGCGGTCGCGTACGGCGGTGAGCAGGTCACGGACGCGTCGGGGCGTACCCATGCCGGTGGTGTCGCCGAAGGCGACGCGGTCCGCACCGTCGCGGACCACCCGGTCCACGATGGCGGCCACCCGGGCCGGATCGATGTCACCCTCGTACGGGCAGCCGAAGCTGGTCGCGATGATCACCTCGGCGCGGGCGCCGGCACCGTGCAGCAGGTCGATCAGCTCGGCGATGTCGTCCAGCGACTCGTCCGTGGCTCGGTTGACGTTGCGCCGGTTGTGCGTGTCGCTGGCGGAGACGACCACCTCGATCTCGGTGAAGCCGGCGGCGAGGGCGCGCTGCGCACCACGGGTGTTCGGCACCAGCGCCGAGTAGCGGACCCCGTCGACCTTCGCCGCCCGCTGCCACACCTCGTCGGCGTCCGCCATCTGCGGGATCGCCTTCGGGTGCACGAACGACACCGCCTCGATCCGCCGTACGCCGGTGCGGGAGAGCGCGTCGAGCAGCCGCACCTTGGCGTCGGTCGGGATCGGCTCCTCGTTCTGCAGCCCGTCGCGCGGCCCGACCTCCCGGATCGACACGAACTCCGGCATCCCTGCCATGCAGTCACCTCGCTGTGACACGTCGCTGTTGCTGGTTCCCCCAGCATGTCACCCCGCAGACCCAGCCCGGTTGATCAAGGAGTTTCCGTCAGGTCGAGCGCGGATCCTGACGCGAACCCCTTGATCAAGCAGGCTGGGGGTCAGCGCATCCGGGAGACGATGGTGGTGTCGTAGTTGCCGGAGATGAACTCCTGGTTCTCCAGCAGTTCGGCGAAGAAGGGGAGGTTGTTCTTCGGGCCGGCGAGCTCGAACGAGGCCACGGCCGACTTCGCGCGCTCGATCGCCTCGGCGCGGGTGTCGGCGCTGACGATGAGCTTGGCCATCAGGCTGTCGTAGAACGGGGTGACGGTGTTGCCCTCGACGTACCCGGAGTCGACGCGCACCCCGTCGCCGGTCGGCTCCACCCAGGTCTTGATCACCCCGGGGCCGGGCAGGAACCGCTTCGGGTCCTCGGCGTTGATCCGCAGCTCGATGGCGTGCCCGCTCGGGGTCAGCGCGTCCGGGTCGAACGTCGGCGCCAGGCCGGCGGCCACCCGCAGCTGTTCCTCGACCAGGTCCACGCCGTAGACCAACTCGGTCACCGGGTGCTCCACCTGCAGCCGCGTGTTCATCTCCAAAAAGAAAAACTCATCGGACGCGGGGCCATCTTCCATGAAGTCCCGCTGACGCGGGACCAACAAGCACTCCACGGTGCCCGCGTTGCGGTAGTTCACCGCCTCGCCGGCCCGGACCGCCGCAGCGAGCAGGCGCGACCGCAGTTCCGGCGAGACGGCTGGGGACGGAGACTCCTCCACCAGCTTCTGGTTGCGTCGCTGCACCGAGCACTCCCGCTCGCCGAGCGCCACCACCCGGCCGTCGGCCAGGCCGAGGATCTGCACCTCGACGTGCCGCACTCGGGGGAAGTACCGCTCGAGCAGCACCGAACCGTCGCCGAACATCCGCTCGGCGAACGCGCGCACCTTGTCGTACTCGACGCGCAGCGCGGCCTCGTCGGCGGCCACGCCCATGCCCATGCCACCACCGCCGGCGGCGGCCTTCACCATCACCGGGTAGCCGATCTCGGCCGCCGCGGCGACCGCCGCCGCCAGGTCCGCGGCCGGCTCGGTGGTCCCGGGCGCCACCGGCACGCCGGCCGCGGCCATCAGGTTCCGCGCGTTGATCTTGTCACCCATGGCGCTGATCGCGTCCGCGCCGGGTCCGACCCAGACCAGGCCGCTGGCCTCGACGGTACGGGCGAAGTCGGCGTTCTCGGACAGGAAGCCGTAACCGGGGTGGATCGCCTGCGCGCCGGTGGACTTGGCGGCGGCGAGGATGGCCTCGGTGTTGCGGTAGCTCTGTGCCGGATTGGCCGGGCCGACGCAGACCGTCTCGTCGGCCTCGACCACGAACGGCAGCTCGGCGTCGGCCTCCGAGTGCACCGCGATCGCGCGTACACCGAGCCGCTTCGCGGTACGGATGATCCGGCGGGCGATCTCGCCCCGGTTGGCGACCAGCAGCGACTCGATCATGCTTCCTCCGAGCGTCCAGATGGTGGGAACGCGTGCTAGGGAACCACGACACCCAGGAGGCAAGGAAGGAAGGGGCCCGGTTGACGCCTGCGGCCCCTGGTCAAAGTGGCAGTGTGGCGGGCCGGTCTGGACCAGGCCGGGCGGGCACCAGTCGCCGTCAGGCCGGTTCGGTGGGGGCGAGCAGGGCGGCGAGCGTGGCGGCGCGCAGCAGCTCGGCCCGACGCCGGCGGTCGACCTCGCCGCCGAGGAACGGGGTGGAGTTCATCAGGCCGAACGCGGCGTGCGCCAGCACCCGTGCCTCACCGTCCGGCAGCCCCGGGTGCAGCGCGGTCAGCACGGTGACCCACTCCTCGACGTAGAGCCGCTGGAGGCGGCGGATGCGCCGCCGTGGCTCCTCGGGCAGCCGGTCCAGCTCGTGCAGGTGCAGCGCGATGACGGCCGGGTTGGCCAACGCGAAATCGACGTGGAAGTCGATCAACGATTCCAGCACGGCACGCGGGTCGCCCGGATGCGCGGCGGACCGTTGCCGACCGCCGTCGAGCAGCCCCTCGCTGACCGGCACCAGCGCGGCGACCAGCATCGCCTCCTTGCCGGCGAAGTGGTGGTAGAGCGCCGGGCCGGTCACCCCGGCAGCAGCGCCGATGTCGTCCATCGACACGCCGTGGTAGCCACGGGAGGCGAACAGCCCCACCGCGATCTCCAGGATTTCGTCCTTGCGGGACCGGCGCCGCCCCGCCCCCGTGGCCCCGCTGTTCGCGCCGCGGGCCTGCTGCTCCACCGTCACCGGGCAAGCGTAGACCCGGCAGGTCCCGACGTGGACGCGTGGTTACCCGCCAGTCCGATTACCGGGAACCGCCACCCGCGCGGACCGGCGCTGGTTGATGCCCGACAGGCGCAACGCGATCCGGTGGCGGACCGGTGACAGCACCGAGACCAGGCGAAGCAGCGTGTCCCGGGCCGGCCGTACGGCGGGTGGCACGGTGGCGAGCCGGGTCAGTCGGTCGGCGAATCCGGCCACCTCGTGGGCGAGCGGACGACGCCGGGCCGCGTACTCGTCCAGCCGGGTTTCGGGGGCACCGGCCAGCACGTCGGCGAGGGTCTCGCCGAGGTCGACCGCGTCGCAGATGCCGAGGTTCATGCCCTGCCCGCCGGCCGGGCTGTGCACGTGCCCGGCGTCGCCGGCCAGCAGCACCGGCCCGGCGCGGAACGTCTCGGCGACCCGGCGGTGCAGCCGGAAGCGCGACGACCAGAGCACCTCCCGCACCCGGTCCGGCTGCCGGCGGGGACCGCGCTCGTCGAGCAGCCGTTGCAGGTACGCCGCGTCCGGCTCGGCCGGCGGATCGGCGACGGTGGCGACCAGCCGCACCCGCCCGTCGGGCAGGGGTGCCCAGACCAGCGGGCCACCGCGGGCGAGGAAGATCGACGCGCCGTCCCGGGGCAGGGTGCTGTCGACGCGTACGTCGGCCAGCACGAACGACTCCCCGGAGCCGGTCGGGCCGGTGAACGGAATGCCCACCAACTCGCGGACGGTGCTGTGGATACCGTCCGCGCCGATCACCCACCGGGCCCGCACGGTCGCGCCGTCGAACTGCGCCACCGCGCCGTCGCCGTCGTGGTGCAGGCCGGTCAGCCGGTACGGGCGCAGCACCCGCAGACCCGCGTCGGCCAGCCGCTCGGTGAGCACCTCCTCGGTCACCGACTGGGAGACCATCAGCGCGTACCGGTGGCGGGTGGGCAGCCGGTCGAAGGGCACGTTCACCAGCACCCGGTCCCGGTCGCGGACGCTGAACCGCGCCGACCGCAACCCGCGGGCCACCAGCGGCGCGCCCGCGCCGAGCCGGTCCAACATCTCCAGGGTGTACGCGTGCACGACCGCAGCCCGCGACGTCACGGCCGGCTCCTCCCGCTGGTCGACCAGGGTGACCTCGACCCCTCGGCGGGCCAGGGTCAACGCGGCGGCCAGCCCCGTCGGGCCGGCACCGACAACCAGGACATCCGTTCGTTCGGGCAGCATGACGACCTCCCCGCATCGGTTGCCAACACTTGTTGGCAAACGCTTGTTGGCAACGTTAGGCGCCCCCGCATCGGGAAGTCAACAAGCGTTGGCATACTGTCGGTCTCATGACGGAAGGCGTACCCCAGGGAGAACGTGAACCGGCGACGGTGGCGGCGGCCGGGGGCGGGCGCGGGCGCAGCTCGGACGCGACCCGCGCGGCCATCCTGCGGGCGGCCCGCGACCGCTTCGCGGCCGACGGCTACGACCGGGCGACGATCCGGGCCATCGCCGCGGACGCCCGGATCGACCCGTCCATGGTGATGCGCTACTACGGCAGCAAGGAGGGACTGTTCGCGGCGGCGGCCGAGTTCGACCTGCGGCTGCCGGACCTCAGCGGCGTGCCGCACGATCGCCTCGGCGAGGCGCTGGTCAGCTACTTCTTCACCCGCTGGGAGGGGGACACCACGTTGCCGGCCCTGCTGCGTACGGCGAGCACCAACCCGAGCGGGGCCGAGCGGGTACGCCAGATCTTCGCCACCCAGCTCGGCGCCGCGGTGGCCCGCATGGTCGCCGACCCGACCGAGGCTCCCCGTCGCGCTGGCCTGGTCGCCAGCCAGCTGCTCGGCGTGGCCCTGACCCGCTACGTCCTCCGCCTACCCCCCATGGTCGACCTCCCCCCGGCCGACCTGGTCAGCTGGCTCGCCCCCACCATCCAGCGCTACCTCCGCGCCGACGCCCCGCCCGCCACTGCTGGCTGATCACTTCGGGTTGGGGCCCTTGACGACGGGGGCGCGGACCAGGTTGCCCCATTCGGTCCAGGAGCCGTCGTAGTTGCGGACCTGCGGGTAGCCGAGCAGGTGCCGCAGCACGAACCAGGTGTGGCTGGATCGTTCGCCGATCCGGCAGTACGCGATCACGTCGTCGGCCGGGCTCAGTCCGAGCTGGTCGGCGTAGATCGCGCGCAGCTCGTCGGCCGACTTGAACGTGCCGTCGTCGTTGGCGGCCGACTTCCACGGCTTGCTCACCGCGCCCGGGATGTGCCCGCCACGCAGTGCACCCTCCTGCGGGTAGTCCGGCATGTGCAGCATCTCGCCGGTGTACTCGCCCGGCGAACGCACGTCCACCAGCGGCCGGCCGGCGGCGATGTGCGCCATCACCTCCTCGCGGAACGCCCGTACCGGCGCGTCGTCGCGCTGCGGCACCGGGTAGTCCGCCGGTGTCCGGGCCGGCTTGTCGCGGGTCAGGTCCCGCCCCTCGGCGATCCACTTCTGCCGGCCGCCGTCGAGCAGCCGCACGTCCGGGTGACCGAAGAGGGTGAAGACCCAGAGCGCGTACGCCGCCCACCAGTTGAAGTTGTCGCCGTAGAAGACGACCGTGTCGTCGCGGCCGATGCCCTTGGCGGCGCACAGTTCGGCGAACCGCTCGGCGTCCAGGTAGTCCCGGGTGACCTGGTCGTTCAGCTCCAGATGCCAGTCGACCTTGATGGCACCCGGGATATGGCCGGTGTCGTAGAGCAGCACGTCCTCGTCGGACTCGACCACGACCAGGGCCGCGTCGTTGAGGTGCTCCGCCAGCCACTCGGTGGTGACCAGGCGCTGCGGATCGGCGTACGACTGGAGTCGGGGATCGGGATCACTGGGCACAGGCATGATCCCCAAGGTACGCCGGGTCACCGGCCTGCCATCGAGATTCGGATGCAGCGGATGCCGGACACCACGCGTGACAGTGCTGAATCCCGCCGAACACCGAGGACTGCCATGACCGCAGGGCACCGCCCGGAGTCACCCGGGGCCACCTCGCCACCCATGGACTTCACCGACTTCTACCAGGCCCACTTCCACCGCCTGGCGGTGCAGCTCTACGCGTACCTCGGCGACCACGCGGAGGCGCAGGACCTCACCCAGGAGGCGTTCTGCCGGCTCCTCGAACGCTGGGACCAGGTCAGCGGGTACGACGACCCGATCGCCTGGGTACGCCGGGTCGGCTGGAACCTCGCCACCAGCCGCCTACGGCGGATGCGCACCGCCGTCCGCCATCTCGCCCGGCAGCGGCCGGAGCACGTCCCCGGCCCCTCGCCGGACCGGGTCGCGCTGCTGGCGGCACTGGCCACCCTGCCCGCAAACCAGCGGCAGGCGATCGTCCTGCACCACCTGACACACCTGCGCGTCGCAGAGATCGCCAACCAGTTGGGCGTACCCGAGGGCACCGTCCGCTCCTGGCTGTCCCGTGGCCGCGCGGCGCTGGCCACGTACTTCACCGAACGGCAGGAGGCCGGCCGTGCGTGAGACCGACCTGGACCAGATGTTCGCCGAGTTCGAGGCGACCGCCACGTCGACCTTCCGGCCACCCGGGGTGGCCGCTGCCCGCCGCCGGGTACAGGACCGTCGCCGTCGCCGTCGCGGCCTGCTGGCCGGCCTGGTCACGCTGCTGCTCGCCGGGCCCGGGGCGTACGCGCTCGCCGGGCGGGACACCGACCGAATCCCACCCACCCCGACTCCGTCACCCACACCTGACGGCCGGCTGGTCGAACGGAAGGTGACCGCGCAGGGGGCCGCCGGGTCGCTGACCGAGCTGCGCTTCGTCGACTCCTGGCACGGCTGGGCGCTCTTCGACACCTGCGGACCGGACGAAGACAGCGGCCGGACGGACTGCTGGCGCGATCTCGCGCGTACCG
>NZ_JBFBAO010000282.1:0-9310 GCF_040682255.1 Micromonospora sp. NPDC051296
GTGGCCACCAGCAGCACCATGACCAGGGTCAGGAAGAGCCCGAGGCGGCGCAGCGACGGCATCTTCACCAGCACCACCAGCCAGGCGGCGACACCGATGAACGAGACCGTGAGCACGAACTCGTACATGTTGCCCCACGGCATCCGGTCGGCGGCGAGGCCACGGGTGACCAGCCCGACCAGGTGCAATGCCGCGCCCAGGGCGGTCACCACCACAGCGATCCTGCCGGCCAGCTCGGCGCGCCGCGCGGTCCGCTCTGCCGCAGTCGGGGGCACGGTGCCCGCCACGTCAGCGCCCACCCCGCCGGCCACGCCCGTGGAGCCGCCGCCGACCGCCGCGCCGACCAGTTCGCGGGCGGGTGCCGCGACGGCCTCGGCGCGCGAGTTGCCCAGCGCGTACTCGACCGCGTGGCTGATCATCGCCAGCAGGTACACCAGGGTGGCGATCGACACCACCTGGTCGGAGAGTGCGGACATCACTCGGCTCCTTCTCGCGCCCCGGCGCCAGCCTCGACTCCGGCGCCGGCTTCACCGCCCCGCTCGTCGCCGCGGATCGCGGACACCAGCTGGGCGAACTCGGCCGCGAACCCGGGATGCTCGGTACGCGGCAGGCCAGCCACCTCGACCAAGCTACTACCGCCCGTCGGAGATCCACTGCCGGGGTGCCCGGAACCGTCGCCCGAGCCGGCCGGCAGCCCGTCGCCCGAGCCAGCGGGCAGTACCCGGACGAAGACCCGCCGACGCCGGACGAACAGCGAGCCCATCAGCCCGAGCACCAGCCCGACGGAGCTGACCAGCAGCAGCATCGTGCCCGGGTCGTAGCGCACGGACAGGACGATGTACGGCTCGGTGCCCAGGAACTCGACCTTCGTGCCATCGTCCAGCGTCCAGCTCTCACCCATCCGCAGTTCCTTCGAACCGATCTCGGTGAGCCGGCCGTTGCGTACCTGACGCTGGTCGAGCTGGTAGACCGAGCCGGGGATGCCGGCGTCGAGGCCCAGGTTGCCCCGATAGGCGACCAGGCCGAGCAGCGGATTCTGCTCGGTCGGGTGCTCGGAGCGGGTGAACGGTGCCTGCTGCGGCGCGGTCGGCATGTACAGGCCGTCGAAGGCCACCTGGAGGTCCGGATCCCGCTCACCGGTGGCCGGGTCGACGTTGGCGTCCGGGAAGGCGGCCAGCCCCTCACCGGTCAGCCCGACATCCCCGGTGGTGAGAAACGGCACAGCGCTGGTCTGGCTCTTGCCGAACCGGTCGGTGTAACGGATCACCGGGGCGTAGCCGTGCCCGAGCAGGTAGACGTTCGCGCCGTCGAGGCGCAACGGCGAGTTGACCGAGAACTCCGCCGGGCGCGGCGCGCCGCCGTCCTCGTCGACGGTCACCTTCGCGTTGTACGAGGCGGGCTGGCCGCTCGGCAGGAACCGGGCGTCGAACTCGTCCAGCTGCATACAGAAGCGGGGCAGGTCGTCGCCGACCCGCGGGCCGAGCTTCGCCTCGGCGTACTGCTGACGGGTGTTGCAGAAGACGTGGTCGGCACCGGCGACGAGCAGCCGGTTGCCGTGCCACCCGTACCAGGAGCCGAGCGCCACGCCGACCAGCACCACCACCATCGAGGTGTGGAAGATCAGGTTGCCGGTCTCCTTGAGGAGGCCCTTCTCGGCGGAGACCTCGTCGCCGCGGACCACCACCCGCCACCGCCGACGCCGCAGCGTCTCGGCGATCGCCGCCGCACCCCCGGCCGGGGCGGGCAGCACCGCGTGCTGCGGCAGCCGCTCCAGCCGCTTCGGTACGGCCGGCGGCGCGGCCCGCAGCGCCCGGACGTGGTCGCGCAACCGGGGCGTGATGCACCCGATCAGCGAGGTGAAGAGCAGCAGGTAGATCGCGGAGAACCAGACCGAGCCGAACGCCTCGAACGCGCCCACCCGGTCGAGCATCGGGGCCAGCTCGGGGTACGCGGTGTAGAAGTCGCGTACGTCCTCCGGGTTGACGCCGCGCTGCGGCAGCACCGAGCCGGGGATCGCGGCGACCGCGAGCAGGAAGAGCAGCACCAGAGCGGTACGCATGCTGGTCAGCTGCCGCCACGAGTTGCGCAGCAGGGCGAGCACCGGGTTGGGGCGGCGCCGCGGTGCCTCGGCCGGCGCGGCCGGCCGGTCGT
The DNA here is from genome assembly GCF_040682255.1 of Micromonospora sp. NPDC051296. Lineage (NCBI taxonomy): Bacteria > Bacillati > Actinomycetota > Actinomycetes > Micromonosporales > Micromonosporaceae > Micromonospora > Micromonospora sp. NPDC051296. The sequence goes on from NZ_JBFBAO010000282.1 coordinate 2,152, forward strand.
CCACGGCGGTCATCAGATACCCACCTCGAAATTGCCCACCCCGACGGTGGTCTGCAACCAGATCACGACGTTGCTCCACCCGCCGGTGACCAGCGCCAGGCCGATCAGGATCAGCAGGACGCCGCCGATCCGGGTGATCCACCGGCTGTTGCGCCGTACCGCGCGGAAGACCCCGAGCAGGCGGTTGAAGCCCAGCCCGAAGACGATGAACGGGAGCCCCAACCCGAGGCAGTACGCCACGGCCAGCACCACCGCCCGGTCGGTCTGCCCGCTGGTGGTGGCCATGCCGAGCACCGCGGCCAGGGTCGGCCCGGTGCAGGGCACCCAGCTCAGCGCGAACACCGCGCCGAGCACGGGCGCACCGAGCAGGCCGGCGGCGGGCAGCCGGTTGATCCGCAGCTCACGCTGGAACCCAGGCAGCACCCCGAGATAACCCAACCCGAGTACGACGATGAGCCCGCCGATGACGATCTCCAGCGTCCGCTCGTAGTCGAAGAAGACCCGGCCGATGCTGCTGAACAGGATCGCGGTGGCGACGAACACGACGGTGAAGCCGGCAACGAAGAGCAGCGTCCCGGCGAGCACCCGCCCCTTGACGGCCGGGCTGACCGTGGACCGCTCCTCCCGCACCGCCGTACCAACACCAGCACCGCCCGCCTTGCGGGTGCTCGTGGTGTTAACAGGGGGCCCTTCCTCTACCGGAGGCGTTAAGAGGGGGCCCTTCCTTTCACTTCGGCCTTCGAGGTCGGTGCCGGCGAGGCCGGTGACGTAGGAGAGGTAGCCGGGCATCAGCGGGAGCACGCACGGGGACAGGAAGCTGACCAGCCCGGCCAGCGCCGCCGCGCCCACCGCCAACAGCAGCGGGCCCGACTGGGCGAGCTGACCGAACGTCTCGCCCATCAGCGTTGGCCGGCCGACGCGGGTGACTCCGCGGCGATCCGCTCCACGATCGGTTGCAGGCCCTCCTGCTTGACCGCCGCCCGGATCACGGTGGCGATCCGCCCCTCCCGGTCGAGGACGACCGTGGCCGGGATGGTGTTCGGCGAGATGTCCAGGTTCAGGGCGAGTCGGCTGCCCGGGTCGAAGATGCTCGGGTAGCTGACCCCGAACCCCTCCTCGAAGGCGATCGCCTTGTCCCGGCTGTCCTGCACGTTGATGCCGAGGAAGGTCACCCCGGAATCCTTGGTCGCCTGGTAGGTGGCCTCCAGGTCGTCGGCCTCGGCCCGGCACGGCGCGCACCAGGAGCCCCAGAAGTTCACCACGACGACCTGGCCGCGCTGATCCGCCACGTCGTAGGACCCGCCCTTGAGCAGCTCACCGGCGATATCGGGGGCGGCGGTCCGTTGGTCCGGGCGGCATTCCACGATGCCGTCGACCGTGTCGCACTGCGGCTTCCCGCCGTCGGCGGAGCAGCCGGTCAGGAGCGCCATGGCGGTCACGGCGGCGAACAGGCCGGCGGTCAACCTCCGGGCCGCCATCAGGCGCCCTTGGCCGTCCGCGCGGTCGGCGAGATCGCCACCAGGTGCGCGGCCGGTTCGGAGTAGCCGATGCCGACGACCTTGGCGCCGTCGAAGTGGAACGTGGTCAGCGAGGCCAGCGAGCACTGCCGGCGGCGCGGGTCGTGCCAGAGCCGCTTGCGCTCGACGTGCCGGCGCAGCGTCCAGATCGGCAGCTGGTGCGAGACCAGGACGGCCTCGCGTCCCTCGGCGGCGATCCGGGCGGCGTGCAGCGCGGCGAACATCCGCTCGGCGATCACCCGGTACGCCTCACCCCAGGAGGGGGTGACCGGGTCGCGCAGCACCCACCAGTTACGCGGGTCGCGGAAGGAACCGTCGCCGGGCGAGACCCGCTTGCCCTCGAACCAGTTGGCGCTCTCGATCAGCCGCTCGTCCACCCCGACGGGCAACCCGAACTGCGCGGCGATCGGCTCGGCGGTCTGCTGGGCACGTTCCAGCGGGCTGGCCACCACGTGCACGACCTCGCGTTCGGCGAGCCCCTGCGCGGCGGCCTTGGCCATCTGGACACCCAGTTCGCTGAGGCGGAACCCGGGCAGCCGGCCGTAGAGGATGCCGTCCGGGTTGTGCACCTCGCCGTGCCGAAGCACGTGGACCACCGTCTTGCTCACCGCTGTGCCCCCTTCGTTCGCGACTGAGGGGCTCGCAAAACCGGCTCACTCCTCGCGCTCACCACTACCCCCCAGTTACCGCCGCTGCCGCCGCATTGGCCGCCGCCGGCAGGGCAGCGGCGATCTGTTCCAGGGCGGCGTCGTCGATCGCCGCCGACACGAACCAGGACTCGAACGCGCTCGGCGGGAGGTACACCCCAGCGGCGAGCATCGCGTGGAAGAACGCCTTGAACGCGGGCACCTGCTGGGTGCGGGCGCTGTCGTAGTCGACCACGTCGGCGTCGGTGAAGAAGATCGAGAACATGCTGCCCGCGTACGACACCCGGTGCGGGACACCGGCGGCGGCCAGCGCGTCGGCGGCGAGCTTGCCCACGACGGCGGCCGTGGAGTCCAGCTGGCGGTAGAGCGCGTCGTCGGCCAGCCGCAGGGTGGTCAGGCCGGCCGCGCAGGCGAGCGGGTTTCCGGAGAGGGTGCCGGCCTGGTAGACCGGGCCGGCGGGGGCCAGTCGCGACATGATCTCCGCGCGCCCGCCGAACGCCGCGGCGGGCAGCCCGCCACCCATGACCTTGCCGTACGTCCACAGGTCCGCGTCGACCGGGTCGAGGCCGTGCCAGCCGGAGCGGGAGACCCGGAACCCGGTCATCACCTCGTCGATGATGAGCAGCGCACCGTACGCGTGCGCGATCCGCGCCAGCTGGTCGTTGAAGCCGTCGCGGGGGGCGACCACGCCCATGTTGCCCGGGGCCGCCTCGGTGATCACCGCCGCGATGTCCGGCCCCTGGGCGGCGAACGCCTCCTCGACCGCGGCGATGTCGTTGTACGGCAGCACGATGGTCTCGCTGGCCGCCGCGCCGGTCACCCCTGGCGAGTCGGGCAGACCGAGGGTGGCCACGCCAGAACCTGCGGCCACGAGCAGCGCGTCGACGTGTCCGTGGTAGCAGCCCGCGAACTTGATGATCTTCGAGCGGCCGGTGTGACCGCGGGCCAGCCGGATCGCCGACATGGTCGCCTCGGTGCCCGAGTTGACCAGGCGGACCTGCTCGACCGGCGTACGCTCCACGATCTCGGCCGCCAGGTCGACCTCGCCGGGGGTGGGCGTACCGAAGCTGGTGCCCTGCGCGGCGGCGGCCTGCACGGCCGCCACCACCTCGGGGTGGGCGTGGCCGAGGATCAGTGGGCCCCAGGAGCACACCAGGTCGACGTAGCGCCGGCCATCGGCGTCGTACAGCCAGGGCCCGTCACCGCGGACCATGAAGCGTGGTGTGCCGCCGACCGCCTGGAAGGCGCGCACAGGGGAGTTCACCCCGCCCGGCACGATGGCCCGGGCGCGGTCGAACAGGGCCGCTGAGGCCGGCGCGTCGACCGGGTAACGGTCGGATCCGGCGGGAAACACCTCGGTCACGATGCCGCCATTGTGTCAGCGCCCGATGGCGGATCAGCAGGCACCCCGGATCAGGGTTACCCGGCTCACCTGCGGCACGCTGCCCCAGGGGTGACTCGCCTCGACGGGCCGGGTGCCCGAGATCGCGATAGGCTGACCGGGTGGATCGTGCCGAACTGTCCATCACCGTTCACCGGACTGGCGACGAAGCGACGCTGCGCCTCGCCGGTGAGATCGACATGCTCACGGCCGCCCAGCTGTCGACCGTCGTCAATGAGGTGCTGACCGAGCCGCCGCCGCGGATCGTGCTCGACCTCGGCGGCGTCACCTTCTGCGACTCGCAGGGGTTGGGGACGCTGGTCGTCCTCAGCCGCAAGGCCAGCCACTCGCAGAGCCTGCTCGTGCTGACCAACGTGGGCGAGTTCCTGCTGCGCGTCCTGGACATCACCGGCCTCCGCAGCGCCCTGATGATCCGCAACGACGCCCGCACCAGCTGACCCGCCCCGCGCGTCAGCTGGTGGTGCCCCAGCGGGCCTGTTCGAGGGCGGCCACGGCGCGGGCGACGGCGTCCGGGTCATCCGAGCGGAGCAGGTTGGTGGCCTCGTCGACCGCGTCGGTCAACAGCCGCCACTGGGCGTCGCGCTCCCGCACCATCTCGGACTGCGCGGCCAACTGGCGGGTCTTGGTCCACAGCTCGACGAAGACGGACACCTTGGCCCGCAGCACCCAGGGGTCGAACGGCTTGGTCAGGTAGTCAACCGCGCCGATCTGGTAGCCCCGCAGGGCCAGCTGGGCGTCCCGGTCGGCGGCGGTCAGGAAGATGATCGGTACGTGCCGGGTACGCTCCCGCCGCTTGATGTGGCTGGCGGTCTCGAAGCCGTCCATGTCCGGCATCTGGGCGTCCAGCAGGATCACCGCGAAGTCGTCCACCAGCAGCTGCTTCAGCGCCGCCTCTCCGCTCTCCACCGCGACCGACTGCACCGGCAGCCCCTGAAGGATCGCCTCCAGCGCCATCAGGTTCTCCCGGCGGTCGTCAACCAGCAGCGCCTTCGCCACCTGCGTCACGAGCCCTCCTCGGTCCGGCTGCCGCTGATCCAGGACGCCATCAACTCGATGAGCTCGTCAAGGTCGACCGGCTTGGTGATGTAGTCACTGGCCCCGGCCGTGATCGCCGACTCCCGGTCACCCGGCATGGCTTTGGCGGTCAGGAACACGATCGGCAGGTCCGCGAACCGGTGGTTACGCCGGATCTGCCGGGTCGTCTCGTACCCGTCCTGGTCGGGCATCATGGCGTCCATCAGCACGATGTCGACCTCGGGGTGCTCGGCCAGCAGGCGTACCCCGTCGCTGCCGTTGTCGGCGTAGAGCACGGTCATGCCGTGCAACTCCAACGCGCTGGTCAGCGCGAAGACGTTGCGCACGTCGTCGTCGACGATCAGCACGGTGGCGCCGTCCAGCTGGCGGGTCTGCGGGGCCTGTGGCGCCGGTGGCAGCAGTTCCATCGGCGGCATCAGCAGCGACGACGGCAGGCCGGCCCGCTGCGGCGACGGCGGCGACGGTGCCACCACCGCGTCCGGCGCCAGCACGTCGGGCAGGTAGAGCGTGAACGTCGAGCCCTGGCCGGGGGCCGAGGTGACGGTGATCGTGCCGCCGATCAGCCGGGCCAGGTCCCGGCTGATGGACAGGCCGAGCCCGGTACCGCCGTACCGTCGGCTGGTGGTGCCGTCCGCCTGCTGGAACGCCTCGAAGATCAGCGACAGCTTGTCGTCGGAGATGCCGATGCCGGTGTCGATCACCGTGAAGGCGATCACCTGCCGGGCGTTGGTCAACGTCGGCACGTCGAACACCGCGTTCTCCGGGGCCCGGGAGATGCGCAGCGTCACCGCCCCGTTGTCGGTGAACTTGACCGCGTTCGACAGCATGTTGCGCAGGATCTGCTGGAGCCGCTGGGCGTCGGTGACCACCGCCGGCGGCAGGTCCTTGCCGATCCGCACCTGGAAGTCCAGGCCCTTGTCGTCGGCCTGCGGAGCGAACGCCTGCTCGACGTAGCCGCGGATCTCGGCGAACCGGACCTCGGTCGGCTCGACGTCCATCCGCCCCGCCTCGATCTTGGACAGGTCGAGGATGTCGTCGATCAGGCGCAGCAGGTCCGACCCGGAACCGTGGATGGTCCGGGCGAACTCGATCTGCTTCGGGCTGAGGTTCTGCTCCGAGTTCTCCATCAGCAGCCGGGCCAGCAGCAGCAGCGAGTTCAGCGGCGTACGCAGCTCGTGGCTCATGTTCGCCAGGAACTCCGACTTGTACGCCGACGCCCGGGTGAGCTGCTGCGCCTTGTCCTCCAGGCCGAGCCGGGCCAGCTCGATCTCCCGGTTCTGCGTCTCGATGTTCGCCTTCTGCTCGGAAAGCAGCTTGGCCTTGTCCTCCAGTTCGGCGTTGGTGCGCTGCAACTCCGCCGACTGCTCCTGCAACTCGTGGGCCAGCCGCTGGGACTGGGCGAGCAGTTCCTCGGTACGGCGGTTGGCCTGGATGGTGTTGACCGCGATGCCGATGGTGGCGACCAGCCGCTCCAGGAACGACAGGTGCAGCTCGGAGAACGGGGTCGCGCTGGCGAACTCGATCACGCCGAGCATTTCGCCCTCGAAGAGGACGGGCAGCACGACCAGGTCAGCCGGGGGTGTGTCGGCCAGCCCGGAACGCAGGGTGATCCGGCCGTCCGGCACGGCACCGACCCGGATGGTGCGCCGGGAGAGCGCGGCCTGCCCGACCAGCCCCTCCCCCGGCCCGAAGGTGACGTCGTGTCCCCGGGACACATAGCCGTACGAGGCGGTCAGCCGCAGCCGCATCACCCCCTCGGAGTTGTCCGCCAGGAAGAACGCGCCGAGCTGCGCGTCGACCAGCGGGGTCACCTCCATCATGATCATCCGGCAGACCTCGCCGAGGTCGCGCTGCCCCTGCAGCAGACCACCTATCCGGGCCAGGTTGGAGTCGAGCCAGCCCTGCTCGGCGTTCTTGTGGGTGGTCTCCCGCAGGGTGACGATCATCTGGTTGATGTTGTCCTTGAGCTCGGCGACCTCGCCCTGCGCCTTCACCGCGATCCGCTGGGTGAGGTCACCCCGGGTTACCGACGTGGAGACCCGGGCGATCGCCCGCAGCTGGGTGGTCAGGGTGGAAGCGAGCTGGTTGACGTTCTCGGTGAGGTCCCGCCAGGTGCCGGAGACCCCCTTGACCTGGGCCTGACCGCCGAGCTTCCCCTCGATGCCGACCTCGCGGGCCACCCGGGTGACCTCGTCGGCGAACGACGACAGCTGGTCCACCATCGTGTTGACGGTGTTCTTGAGTTCCAGGATCTCGCCCTGGGCGTCGACCGTGATCTTCTGCGACAGGTCGCCGTTCGCCACCGCCGTGGTGACCGAGGCGATGTTCCGCACCTGGCTGGTCAGGTTCGACGCCATCGAGTTCACGTTGTCGGTCAGATCCCGCCAGGTCCCCGAGACCCCCTTGACCTGCGCCTGACCACCGAGCTTGCCCTCGGTGCCCACCTCACGGGCCACCCGGGTCACCTCGTCGGCGAACGACGACAGCTGGTCCACCATCGTGTTGACGGTGTTCTTGAGTTCCAGGATCTCGCCCTGGGCGTCGACCGTGATCTTCTG
>NZ_JBFBAO010000283.1:0-9310 GCF_040682255.1 Micromonospora sp. NPDC051296
CCAGCCGTGCCAGATCATCGTCGGTACGAGCAGCAGCCCCATCGCCCAGAGTGCGGGCAGGAGCCGCCGGAGACGGGCGTTCAGCGCACCAGCCGGCGCACGGTCGAGCGACCGCGCCATCAGGGAGCCGGCGAGGGCGAACATGACTCCCATGGCGGGGAAGGCCCAGCTCAACCAGGCGAAGCCCCACATGTGGTAGACGATCACCCGGGCCAGCGCGACCGCCCGCAGCACGTCGAACCAGCGGTCCCGGCCGCCACCGGTGGCCGGCACCCGTTGCCTGGCCGGGTCGGTCGCCGGATCGCCGGCCCGCTTCAGCTTCCGCCACCCCAGCCGCGTCCCGGTCAGCGCGGTGACCGTCGAGCGGACCAGCACCAGGTACATCAGCTGCCGGTAGGCGAACTGCTGCAACGGCAGTGTCCACAGCGGGCGGAGACGCTCCCGGTCGAGCCGGAAGGCCACCAGCGCGGTGACCGCCTGGACGCCGAGCATCGCCAGCCAGGCCAGGGCGGTCTCGGTGGCCCCGAGGAAGAAGAGCCCGTAGACGGCCATCAGGTCCAGGATCGGCCCGAGCAGGGGAAGCACCACCCCGAACAGCGCGAGCAGCGGCAGGCCGAACCGCCCGAAGCGGCCGGAGGGCCCGCGGTCGAAGATCGCCCGGCGGTGCTTCCACATCGCCTGCATGGTGCCGTAGCTCCAGCGGTAACGCTGCCGCCACAACTGGGCCACCGAGGAGGGCACCTCGGTCCAGGCCCGGGCCTGTTCCTCGTACACGACCCGCCAGCCGGCCCGGAGGACGGCCATCGTGATGTCGGTGTCCTCGGCCAGCGTGTCGTGGCTGATGCCGCCGGCGGTGAGCAGCGCGCGACGCCGGAACGCCGAGATCGCTCCGGGCACGGTCGGCATGCAGCCGAGCGTTTCGTACAGCCGGCGATCCAGGTTGAAACCGATCACGTACTCGATGTGCTGCCACCGCCCGAGCAGGCCGGTACGGTTTGCCACCTTGACGTTGCCCGCGACCGCACCGACCGACGGGTCCGCGAACGGCTGGACCAGCCGGCGGACGGCGTCCCGCTCGAACACCGTGTCGCCGTCGACCATGATGATGATCTCGTTCCGGGCGTGCGCGATCCCCGTGTTCAGGGCGCTCGGCTTGCCGCCGTTGGGCTTCCGGATGACCCGGACGTTCGGCAGGCCCAGCGCCTCCACCAGGTCGGCGGTCCCGTCGGTCGACCCGTCGTCGACCACGATGACCTCGATGGCCCGGTGGTCCCCGGCGGCCAGCGACCGGACGGCGGCGACGATGCCGGCCTGTTCGTTGTAGGCCGGCACGATGATCGAGACCGGATCGGTGACCGGTGGCCCCCACCGCCAGCGCCGGGACCGGCGACGCCGGGCGAGCCGGCCGGCGAGGAGGAGCAGCAGCACCGTACGGACGAGCATCAGGACGCCGACCACCACGAAGAGCACCCGCAGCGCGGCGAGGAACAGGTCGGCGATGCCGACGGCCAGCACCACCGAGCCGGCCCGCCAGCGGTCGAGTCCGGAGACCGGCACGTTCCCCGCGACCGGCCGGGCGTCCGCCCCGTCCATCTCCAGCGTCCGGTTCACCCCGTCGCTGACGGTCGTGAACCGGTATCCCAGAGCCATCATCATCGGGATGAAGCGGTCCAGGGCGACCAGCGTCTGGGATCGGTCACCACCGGCGTCGTGCAGCAGCACCACCGCGCCCTGCCCGTCCGGCGGGATCATGTTGTGCACCATGACGTCCGGGCCCGGCTTTGCCCAGTCCCTACTGTCGGTGTCGTTCACCGCCGTCAGGTAGCCGAGGCGGCCGGCCTCCCGGATCGCCGCCCACGCCTCGTCGTCGACGGCGTCGGGCGTCGAGGAGTACGGGAAGCGCAGCAGGCTGGTCCGTACGCCCGCGGCGCTCATGATGGCCTGCTGGGTCTGCGCGTACTCCAGCCGTCGCCGCCAGCCGGACAGCAGGGTCGCGTCCGGGTGGCTGAAGGTGTGCACACCCAGTTCGTGTCCCTCGGCGGCGATCCGCCGGGCGAGATCGGAATGGCGGGCCACCTGGCTGCCGACCACGAAGAAGGTGGCGGGGGCCTGGTGCCGGCGCAGCACGTCGAGCACCTTCGGCGTCCACACCGGATCGGGGCCGTCGTCAAAGGTGAGGGCGATGGTGTGCGGTGGCATGTGGTAGGAGGTCGCCTGCCCCTCAGTGGTGTCGATCACCGGGCCGCCGGCCCGGATGGCGGCGGGCACCCCGGCCTGGTCGCCGACCTCTCGGACGTGGTCGGGGACGAATTCGGAGTTCGCGTACGCCTCGACGAACAGCACGCAGAGCACGACGGTGAGCAGGGATCCCCAGACGATCCACCCGGTGCGGTGCCGAGGTTGGGTGGGGTGGTCCGGGCGGGCGGGCGGGACGGTGAGCGGGGTACGGACCATCAGGCGAGCCACCCGCCGAGCGGCTCCGGGGCGGGCGTGGCCGGCGGGGCGGACGGGGTGACCGATGGTGCGGGCTCCGGGTCGCTCGGCGGCGGGGTGGGGGACGAGGGCACGGCCGTCGGGAGGCGCGTCGGGCGGCGGGGACCGGGCGACGCGTCCGGTACCGGTGGCTCGGGTGCCGGTTCCGGCCCGGGTGGTTCGGCCGTCGTGATCGGGTCGGCCGTGGTGGTCGGGTCCACCGTGGTGATCGGGTCTACCGTGGTGGTCGGGTCGGCCGTGGTGGTCGGGTCGGCGTCTGTCCGGTGGAAGTCAAGGTGTTGGGGCGGGTCGGCCGGCTGGTTGGCCACCTGCAGGCGGGGTCCGTCGTCGGACGGCTGCACCGCGCCGGACGGTGCCGCAGGTCCAGGGAGGACGGCGGCCGCGACGAGCGGGATGTACACGAGGGATCCGGTGGCGACGAGGACTCCCCAGCGGCGGACCCGCCGCTGCCGCCGCCCGGTTATATCGACGAAGATCGGCGCGGACGGGAGTCGGGAGGCGATGTTCGGGGACAGTCCAATGGGGACGTCGGGCGCCCGGTGACGGTGAATGTTTGCGGCCACCCGGACGAGGCTAAAGGGGTGGTAGGCACCTTATGTCGGCTTCCTTGGAGCTCCCGAGATGTCCAGTCTTCGCAATCTGAACATCCGGACTCGGACCCATGATTTAGCTCTTAGGTGACTAATCACTCAGTTAGGTCGAATCGGGACGGACAGGAATGTTTCTCCACTCATCCGGGCGGGTCGATCGGCCTGCGCCGGTCGCGGGGTGTCGGCCGATCTGGCCACGCCTAGCAGCGCAGAGTCCGCGGATGATCACACAGTGGCGGCGCTGGGCATGGATCGCCGCCTTGATCGGCGTCCGTCGGAAATCTGACCCGCGCCGCCCCGTTGTGCCGCTGGTCATGGGTGGTTAAGCTTTTGATGCGCGCCCCAATCGCCCGCTTCCCCCGTGGCAGGCGATCGGGGCGCGTCCTAATTCCCGGAAGGGCCCGCGTGCTTCGGCACCGGGCCCTTCGTCGTGCTGGTCACGGGTCCACCGGGCGCCACCTGGACCTTCACGGGCGGCACCCATGCGATGGTCCCGGGCGCCCGGCCCAGGACCATCGGCGTGGTTCAGATCCAGCGGCCGTCCAACCACATCCGTGCCGACCAATCGGCGTACGGCAGGACCTGGCCCACGAAGATCGGATAGAAGTACGCGAAACAGAGGACGACGAGCACGACGTACGCCCCGGCGATCACGCTGCCGATCAGCCGGCGGTCCCGGCTGGCCTCGTCGTGGACGCCGCCCACCGGTCGGTCACCGCTCGGCCCGGCCGGCGAGGCGATCGCGCCGAGCACGTAGACCACCGCCAGCACGAGGAACGGCAGCGCGGGCGCGGCGTAGAAGGAGAACATCGTCCGGCCGTCGAGGGCGAACCAGAACCACGGCAGCAGGCCCATGGCCGCGCAGAGCAGGATCGCCCCGGCGCGCCAGTCCCGCCGGGCCAGGCCGAGCCAGACCAGTGCCACCAGCGCGGGCAGGAACGACCACCACAGCAGCGGAGTGCCGAGGAGCAGAACCTCCTCGGCGCAGCTCGGCGCGCCGCAGGCGCCGTCGCCGGTCCAGTGGAACGCCACCGGCCGGCCCAGCAGCAGCCACTGCCACGGCCACGACTGGTACTTGTGCGGGTCGTCGAGCTGGTTGTGGAAGCCCAGCGCCGCCTGGTGGTACTGCACCAGGTTCCACAGCGCGCCGACCACCGGCGTGTCGCTGAGATCCGCCCCCGGGTAGCGCTCGGCGAGCCGGTAGTAGCCGTCCTGGCCGAGCAGCCAGCCCGACCAGGTCGCCACGTAGGTGACCGCCATCAGGAAGCCGGCGAGCACCATCCAGGGCACTCCGTCGAGCAGGGTGTCCCGCCACGGCCGGCGTACCCCGGCCGAGCGGCGGGCGCCGACGTCCCAGAGGAACATCAGCAGCGCGAAGGCCGGGACGAAGAACAGCGCGCTCCACTTCACCGCGAAGGCGCAGCCGAGCAGCACCCCGGTCGCCAGTCGCCACCAGGGCCAGTTCCGCCACCCGCCGGGCGGGCGGCCGGCACGCCCCCGGGCCGTGGGATCCAGGCCCGCCTCCAGCGCCCGGGCCCAGCGCCGGCGCGTCGCGTCCCGGTCGAGCACCAGCGCCCCGAACGCAGCCAGCACGAAGAAGAGCAGGAAGATGTCCAGCAGCGCGGTGCGGGACAGCACCAGGTGGAAGCCGTCGACCGCGAGCAGCAGGCCGGCGGCGCAGCCGAGCACCGTGGAGCGGAACATCCGGCGACCGATCCGGACCAGCAGCAGCACCGACAGGGTGCCGAGGAGCGCCGCCGAGAAGCGCCAGCCGAACTCGGGCGAGGTGGTCCACAGGTGCCCGGGCACCGAGATGCCGTGCTCGGCGTCGGCATAGCCGAACGCCCACTCGCCGAAGCCGATCAGCCACTTGCCCAGCGGTGGATGGACGACGTACGACGGGCCGCCGTCCTTGTAGTTCCACTCGACGCCCTTGTCGACCAGGCCCCAGGCGTCCCGGGCGTAGTAGATCTCGTCGAAGATCTTGCCGGGCGGGTGGCTGAGATTGGCGAACCGGATGATCGCCGCGATCGCCACCACCACCGCAGTGGCAAGCCACGAGCGGCCGTCCAGCCGGGCCTCGACGGTGGCCAGCCGGCGGCGCACCATCGCCGGCACACCACCGCCCGCCGGGTCGGTGGGGCCGGTCCCGGTCACTGAAACCTCCGGCGCCGGGCGGTCCGCGCTCGCGCTCTGTGCTGTCGACGCACTCGTCACCCGGCGATCGTAGGCTGCGGAGGGGGGCGGTGGCGTCTGTCGTCCCCGAATCCGGTACGACCATCGATGAAGGAGCACGCACTCGTGGGTGAAATGTCCGAACCGGGTCGCCTGATTCTGCTCGGCGCGCCGCTCGGCAACCCCGCCGACGCCTCCACCCGGCTCCGTGAGGTGCTGGTCACCGCCGACGTGGTCGCCGCCGAGGACACCCGGCGGTTGAGTCGGCTGGCCCGCGACCTCGACGTGACGATTTCCGGGCGGATCGTCTCCTACTTCGAGGGCAACGAGGAGCGGCGTACCCCGGAACTGGTCGAGGTGCTCGTCGCCGGATACCAGGTCGCGCTGGTCACCGACGGCGGGATGCCGAGCGTGTCCGACCCCGGCTACCGGCTGGTCCGGGCGGCCCTGGACGCCGGGATCCCGGTCACCGCCGCGCCCGGGCCCAGCGCCGTCACCACCGCCCTGGCGCTGTCCGGGCTGCCCTGCGACCGGTTCTGCTTCGAGGGGTTCCTGCCGCGCAGCCCAGGTGCCCGCCGCGCCCGGCTGCGGACCCTGGCCAGCGAGGAGCGGACGCTGGTGCTCTTCGAGGCGCCGCACCGGGTCGCTGCCGCCCTTGCCGACCTGGCCGACGCGTTCGGCGCCGACCGGCCCGCCGCGCTGTGCCGGGAGCTGACCAAGACGTACGAGGAGGTGCTGCGCCGCCCGCTCGGCGAGCTGGCCCGGTGGGCGGGCGAGGGTGAGCCGCGCGGCGAGATCACCCTCGTGGTGGCCGGTGCCCCGGCGACGCCCGCGACCCGCCCCGACGACGACGCGCTGCGCGCCGCGGTGGCCGAGCGGGAGGCCGCGGGCCTGACCCGCCGCGACGCCATCACTGAGGTCGCCACCACCTTCGGTCTACGCCGTCGCGAGGTTTATGCCGTCGTGCACCAGGTGTAAGGAAGGGCCCCTTCTTAACGCCTCCGGTAGAGGAAGGGCCCCCTTTTAACAACATCGCGACGGGCGTGCGGCTCACCAGGCGGCGGCGAGGAAGCCGAGGGTGATCACCAGCGGGCCGGTGAGCGCGGCGGTGACCGCCCAGCGTCGGGCTCGTGGATCGGTCAGCCGGGTCGCGCCGGTGCATCGGGCGATGCCCCACGCGCAGCCGAGTACGGCCAACAGGCCGAGCAGCCAGCGCAGGTGAGCACCGGCCCCACGGTCGGCGTACGCGGTGTCGTCGCCCGGGCCGGTCATCCGGGCGGGCAGGGTCGCGCCGGCCGTCGCCCGGTGCTCGGGTACCCCGCTGACCCGTACGCCGTGTGTCCGGAACTCCTCGTCCGCCGCGGTGAAGATCCCCCGGCACCGCTGGGTCAGCCCGTCCCCGGTGCACTCGGTCATGACCACCGTGCCCGAGGTGGCATGCCCGACCGCGAGCCAGAGCGGGCCGGCGCTGACCCAGGCGAAGAAGGCCGCTGTCAGGCTCAGCCCGAGCAGCGCGGGCAGCCCCCACCGCGGATCCGGCGGGCGGCGGGTCCGGTCCCGGTGGCGGCGCGCCGGCCAGACCCGGCGCCACCACGGGCTGGCGTCACCGGTCGCCTCCGGCCGTACCGGCGTGCCGTCCCAGTGCACCTCCTCGATGGGCGCCCAGAACGCGTCGCCGTCCGGCGTACCCCCGTCGGCGGACTGACCCTGACGGACCCGGCGGCCGGACGACCGCACCGGGACCCGGCGGGGCACCGCGTCAACGGGCGCGCCGGTGGTCGGCTCCAGCTCGACGGCGGCCGGGCCGGCGGGGTCGGAACCCTCTGGCGCGGCCGGCGGCACCGTCCGGGGATGCGGCGGCACGGCATGGGTACGCGACGGCACGGCCGGGTCCGGCCGGGTGTCGGTGGGGAGGCCGTCCTCGTGGTCGGGGGCGGCTCGGCTGCCAGTCACGCGCTTCATTGGACACCGGTGGATGTTCACGGCCGGGCAGCTCAGGCAGCGTGTCGGCGACAAATCGGACCAGCGGATGGCCGCTTGGCCGGCCGGGCACCCCTATTGGTTCGCAGGCACCCGGGGCGGGTCACTAGGCTTGCTGGGCATGAGTCACGTTCTCGCGGCAGTGGCCTGGCCCTACGCCAACGGCCCGCGCCACATCGGCCACGTTTCCGGTTTCGGCGTTCCCTCTGACGTCTTCGCCCGGTACATGCGAATGGCCGGCCACGACGTGCTCATGGTCTCCGGCACCGACGAGCACGGCACCCCGATCCAGGTGCAGGCCGACGCCGAGGGGCTGACCCCCCGTGAGCTGGCCGATCGGTACAACCGGGTGATCGTGGAGGACCTGCACGGCCTCGGCCTCTCCTACGACCTCTTCACCCGCACCACCACCCGTAACCACTACGCGGTGGTGCAGGATCTGTTCGAGGGGATGTACCGCAACGGCTACATCGTGCCGAAGACCACCATGGGCGCGATCTCCCCGTCGACCGGCCGGACCCTGCCCGACCGGTACATCGAAGGCACCTGCCCGATCTGCGGCTACGACAGCGCCCGCGGTGACCAGTGCGACAACTGCGGTAACCAGCTCGACCCGATCGACCTGATCAACCCCAGGTCGAAGATCAACGGGGAGACGCCGAAGTTCGTCGAGACCGAGCACTTCTTCCTCGACCTGCCCGCCCTGGCCGAGATCCTGCGCCAGTGGCTGGACACCCGCGAGGGCTGGCGCCCCAACGTGCTGCGGTTCTCCAGGAACCTGCTGGACGACCTCCAGCCCCGGGCCATCACCCGCGACCTGGAGTGGGGCGTGCCGATCCCGCTCGACGGCTGGCGCGAGCGCACCGACAAGCGGATCTACGTCTGGTTTGACGCGGTGATCGGCTACCTGTCCGCGTCCATCGAGTGGGCCCGCCGCACCGGCGACCCCGAGGCGTGGCGCCGGTGGTGGTCCACCGACGGTGAGGGGAAGGACTCCCAGTCCTACTACTTCATGGGCAAGGACAACATCGTCTTCCACTCGGTGATCTGGCCGGCGCTGCTCGCCGGCTACTCCGGCGAGGGCAGCCGGGACGGCGAGCCGGGCCAGCTCGGGCGGCTCAACCTGCCCACCGAGGTGGTCTCCAGCGAGTTCCTGACCATGGAGGGACGCAAGTTCTCCTCCTCCCGTCGGGTGGTCATCTACGTCCGGGACTTCCTCGAACGGTACGACGCCGACGCGCTGCGCTACTTCATCGCGGTGGCCGGCCCGGAGAGCAACGACACCGACTTCACCTGGGCCGAGTTCCTCCGCCGCAACAACGACGAGCTGGTCGCCGGCTGGGGCAACCTGGTCAACCGGTCGGTGTCGATGGCGGCGAAGAACTTCGGCGAGATCCCCGCGGTCGGCCCGGACGGGCTGACCGAGGCCGACGAGGCACTGCTCGCCGTGGCCCGCGCCGGCTTCGCCACGGTCGGCGACCTGATCGCCCGGCACCGGCAGAAGCAGGCCATCGGCGAGGCGATGAAGGTGGTCGCCGAGGCCAACAAGTACCTCTCCGAGCAGGCGCCGTGGAAGCTCAAGGGCGAGGCGGACAAGCCCCGGATGGGCACCATCCTGCACGTCGCCCTCCAGGTGGTCAGCGACGCCAACACGCTGCTCACCCCGTTCCTGCCGCACTCCGCGCAGAAGGTGTACGAGCTGCTGGGCGGCAGCGGGGTGCATGCCCCGATGCCGGTCATCGAGGAGGTGGCCGACCTCGACGGCGGGCCCGCGTACCCGGTGTTGACCGGGGATTACACGCAGGGCACGCGCTGGGAGTCCGTACCGCTGGAGGTGGGCCGGCCGCTCGCCCCGCCCAAGCCGGTGTTCCGCAAGCTCGACCCGTCGATCGTCGACGAGGAGCTGGCCCGGCTCGGCGGCTGACCTGCGGCCCCGGCCGCGATGACGTAACAGCGCGACGGGCGCGACCCCGACAACGGGATGGCCAGCAGGTCGACCAGCCCGGCCGCGGCGGCAAGCAGGCCGCCGATCAGGCCGACGGAGAGATTCCAGAACGCCAGTTGGCCCAGGT
>NZ_JBFBAO010000284.1:0-9287 GCF_040682255.1 Micromonospora sp. NPDC051296
GACACATCCGGGCCGGCGCGATCGACGGGCAGCCGACCACGCAGACGGAGGCGTACCGGGCGGTGCGGGACGCGACCCCGGCCAACGCCCGTGCCCTACTGGAGACGAGTCCGGTGACGCTGGTCTTCGGTGGCTGGGATTCGAGCCGGCGTAGCCGACAGGGTCGCTGGCGCAGCGCCCTGGTCGGGGAGATCGTCGGCTTCGTCGCGGCGAGCCGGGACCAGAGCGGTGCGCTGATGGAGCCCAAGCCGGCGCTGCGCGGTGGGGCACGGGTCGACCCGGTCGGCATGCAGATCAACCTCAACAAGAAGGTGATGACCGAGACGGCGACTCGGCAGCAGGCGGAGCTGAGCCCGGCCACCTACGGCGACATTGTCAAGACGGCCAGCGGAATCAAGGCCGGTGAGGCGAAGTCGGCCTCTGCGCTCGGCCTGGGCGGTATCCCGCCGACGCTCGACCAGTTGGCCGGCGTCGCCTGCGACACCATCATCCGTACGCATGTGTTGTCCTTCGCCACGCTGCGCCAGATGCGGTTCGGAGCCGGTGTCGAGGGTGACGCCGCGTGCCGGGCGCTGCTGGCCGCGTTGGCGCTCAACGCGCTGGCCCGCTCCGACGCCGAGCTGTACCTGCGGGCGAACTGTGACCTGGTCGAGGCGGAGCTGCCGAAGGTCCGGCTCGACCAGCGCGGCGGCGCGTTCCTGAACGTCGAGCCGCTCAGCATCGACGCCGCCGATCTGCTGCTGAGCGAGGCACTCGCGCACGCCGAGAAGGCCGCCGACGTCAAGTGGTCGGGCCTGGCGATGCGGGTCACCGGCAACCCGGACATCGTCTCCGGTGCGGTCGAGACGGACGACAACTCGTGAGCTTCGCGATCGTCGCGGAGCCTCTCCTCGGCGTCTACAAGGGGCATGTGGGCAGCGGTCAGCTCGATCCGCTGCCGTCGCCGGCCCGCCTGCACGCCGCGCTGGTCTGCGCGGCGGCGCAGGGCATCCGGGCGGTTGCGGACGGGGACGGGTTGCAGCCCTGCGCCGCCGACCGTGACGCGTTGCGCTGGCTGGAGGCGAATCCGCCGGACGGCATCGCCGTGCCGGAGACGCTGCTCAACGGCGGTGCCGCAACGGCATACCGGAAGGAGGGGCTGGTGGTTAAGGAGGGCCGCAACCCGTTGGCGGAGAAGCTGGTCGGCAAGCCGGCGGTGACCGGTGTCGCAGTGACCGGACGGTTCGCGTGGACCTGGGAGCAGGCTCCACCCGAGCCCGTGGCCACCGCGCTAGGCGCGCTCTGCCCCGAGGTGCCATACCTGGGGACCAGCGAGTCGCCGGTGCGGCTCGCGGTGGCCGCCGCCGACCCGACCCACCGCCTCGACCGGGACGCCGACCTGTTCACCGGGGTGGGCCTGGACCTCGCAGTCGCCACCTCCGGGCGGGTGGACGCGCTGGAGGCCGCGCACCGCGAGACGTCGGTCGCGCCGCCGTTGCGAGCCGACGCGCACCGTTCGAGTGAGAAGACCACGGCCCCACCGGTGGTGACGACCGGCCTGGAACTCGGCCGGTACGCCCGGCCGGAGCCGCCGCCACCGCCGACGCCGTGGACGTCGGTGCTGCTGTTCCGCATCGACCGGCCGATCCCGCCGGCGCAGCGGGTGCGTTGCGCGGTCGCCGTGCACCGCGCGCTCGTCGGGCTCGTCGGCGACGGCGCGCCCGCGATCCTCACCGGCGTCTACGAAGACGGTGTGCCGCGGCCGAGCAACCGGTGCGCGATCCAGTTCCTCGGCCCCGATGCGCCGCATGTCGGTGGTACCGCGTTGGCGCTGTTGCTGCCGCGGGAGGCGAGCGAGGTCGATCTCACCCTGATCCGGATGGCGGTGCAGCGGCTGCGGCGTGTGCGGGTCGCCGCTGGTCCGTTCGCGGTCGAACTGTCGCTGGAGGTTCCGGCCGACGCTTTCTGGCCGGAGCCGGCCGCCGGCACCGAGCGGTGGTGGCAGACCGAGCCGGTCGCGGTGCCCGACAGCCGGCCGCCGCGTGGTGGCGACTGGTCCCTCGCCGACGCCGCCGCGCTGTCGGTCGCGCTAGTCTGGCGGCACGAGATCACCGCGCCGGGTCGAGGCGACGCACGCTACCGCGCGCTGGCGGCGGCGGCCGGCGGGCGCGGGGTTCGGGTCGAGTCGGCGGTGCGGGTGATGGACGGTGACGTCGGCCGCTACGTGCACAAGGTGAACCCGGACACGGTGATCCAGCCGTACCGGGCGGTGCTGAGCCTCGGTGCCCTGACCGGCGCCCGGACGATCGCCGCCATCGGGCAGAGCCGGCATTTGGGCGGTGGCCTGCTCGTGCCGAGAGATCTGCCCTCCGACATCGTGCGGAGGATGGCCCGGTGAGCGTCGAGCGCGCCGACTTCGGTGCCTTCTTCGCCGCGGTCCGTGGTGGGCACCGGCCGTTTCGTTGGCAGGAGCGGCTGCTCGACCACATCCTGCGCACCGGCCGGTGGCCGGATCAGCTCGTCGCCCCGACCGGGGCGGGCAAGACGAGCGTCATAGACGTACACGTGTTCGCGGTGGCGCTGATGGCCAGCGGCCATCCGGTCCGGGTGCCGCGCCGCCTCGCCCTCGTCGTGGACCGCCGGGCCCTCGTCGACGACCAGCACGAGCACGCCACATCGATCGCCCGGCAGCTGGCGGAGGCGCGGGACGGTCGGACCGTCCTCGCCCGGACGGCCGAGGCGCTCGACACGCTGCGTGTGGGACGCAAGGACCGGGCCGCCGGCCCGCTGTCGACGGCGCTGCTGCGCGGCGGCGCGCCCCCATCTCGGGAATGGCTGGACGACCCGGTCGGCTGCGCCGTGCTCTGCGCCACGCCCGACATGTGGGGCTCCCGGCTGTTGCTGTCCGGCTACGGGTCGCGGGCGCAGGCGTGGCCCCGCGAGGCCGGTCTGCTCGCGTACGACACGGTCGCCGTCGTCGACGAGGCGCACCTGTCTCAGCAACTGGTGACCACGGCCCGCCGGGTCGCCGAGCTGGCCACGGTCGTCGAGGAGCCGCTCGGTGTGCCGGTCCTCCAGGTCGTCGAGACCACCGCCACGCCCCGCGCCGACGCCGGAGTGGCGGTCGGCGTCGAACCCGACGACCTGGCGGTGGACGAGGCGCTGCGGCAACGGCTGACCACGCCGAAGCCCGTCACCCTGCTGCCCCTCGCGTCCTGGCCGATACCGCACAGCGGCCCGGCCCGGAAGGCGGGCGTCATGGCGTTGGCGGACGAAGCGGTGCGGCTTCGCAAGGCGTACGACCGGACGGTCGGCTGCTTCGTCAACACCGTGGCGGTCGCCGCCGCCGTTGCCGGGGAGTTGCGGGCGCGGGGCCTGGCGACGGAGCTGATCTGCGGGCGGCTGCGGCCGTACGACGTGCGCCGCCTGCGGCCGCCGACGTCGAAGCTGCTCAGCATCGCCGGTGATCCGAAGGTCGACGTCCTGGTGAGCACGCAGAGCCTGGAGGTCGGGGTCGACCTCGACCTGGCCGCCGCAGTGACCGAGCTGGCGCCCGGCGGGGCCATCGCCCAGCGGGCCGGCCGGGTCAACCGGCTCGGGCAGCGCACCGCCGAGGTCACCGTGGTGGTGCCGGCGGCCGACCTGCCCACCGGGGCACAGTCTGGGCCGTACCAGCGCGACGACCTGGCGGCGGCCCTCACCTGGCTGGAACAGCGGCAGTCCGCCGATGCGGCCGGATTGGCCCCGTGGGCACTGCGTGAGCCCCGGCCGCCGGCCCCCGCGCTGCGGCGGGACCTGCTCCAGCGGCTGGAACTGGCCCAGGCGTGGCACCTCGCCCGCACCAGCGACGACCTCGCCGCCGCCCAGGACGACCTCGACCTGTGGCTCTCCGACAACCTCGACGAACCCGACCACGAGATCGGCCTGGTCGTCCGGCGCGCGCTGCCGGCCGACGAGTCCGACGCCGTGCGGCTGATCGAGAAACTTCCGCCACGGAAACACGAGGTGTTTCCGGTCTCCATCCGGCAGGCAGCGATGATCCGGGCGCGGCTGAAGCCGGGTTCGGTGCTGGTCCGGCCCGGCGGCGACGCGCCGCGCCCACTGACCGACGACGACCGACTTCGGCCCGGCGACCAGCTCGTCATCGACGACACCAACGAGCTGTTCACCGCCGGGGTCCTCGACCCGGACGGCAACCAGCGGGTCGACGACGTGCTCGACCTGCTCGACGAACCGGGGCCGGGCGACGTCGTGCTCCGGATCGAGCCGGACAGCGCCGCGCACCGCCGGTTCCTCGACGCCGTCGCCGCCACCACCGAGCTGACCGAGCCGAATCCGGCCGAGCCCGACCCGGTGGAGATCGCTCGGCTGCTCCGCGTACACCGTGAGGGGCTTACGCCGCTACCGATGGTGGTCGCGGCGGCCGGCCTGCTCGACCGGACGGCGGAGGAGCGGGCCGAGGCCGAGGTGATCCCGTACTGGCAGGAGTCGGACGACGGAAAGCCGGAGCTGTTCCGGCTGATCGTCGTCGACCTCCGCAAGGCGAGCGCTGACGCGGAGCTGCGGCAGACGTGGACCCCACACCGCAGAACCGTCACGCTCAGCCGGCACTCCGAGGCCGTGGCAGTACGTGCCGGGACCGTCGCCGGCCGGCTCGGCCTCGCCGTCGAGCTGGTGGAGGCCCTCCGCCTCGCGGGCCTGCACCACGACGACGGGAAGGCGGACGACCGCTTCCAGCATTTGCTGCGCGCTGGCTCCGCCCCCGGGGAGCTACTAGCCAAAAGCAGGGCGCGGCATACGCGGACCTTGCGGCGCCGCGAGGCCGCAAACCTGCCGACCGGCTGGCGGCACGAGCAGCTCTCCGTGGTCCTGGCCTGGCCCACACTGTCCGCGCTGGACGAACGGTGGCGGGAGCTGGCGGCCCGGTTGATCGGCACGAGCCACGGGCACGGCCGGCCTGGCTTCCCACACACCAGCGGGCATCTGGTCGACAACGCCGACAAGGTCGCCGCCACCCTCTACGACGAGGGTCTCTGGGACGAGCTGATCGAACGTACACACGCCCGTTGGGGGGTGTGGGGCTGCGCCTATTTGGAAGCGCTGCTCCGCGCAGCCGACGGGCAGGTCTCCGCGGAGGGATCATGACCGACTTCGTACTGACGACCGCCGACTCGAACACCATGCTGTCGCATCTGGCTCTCAATGGGCTCGCCGCGATCGTCGAGGACGGCGGGCTGGAAGACGTCCGACTGTCGTGGACCTCGGGCATGACACCCCGACCGGTGCTGAGCGCGCCGCAGGCCACGCCGGAGACGATCGGCGAGATCGTACGCCGGCACGCCGCCCGGCACGACACCCCGGAGAGCTGGCCCAGCCGCCAGATCAGCGCGGGCGAGCAGCGAGCGCTGATGAGTCCCCGCATCAGCGTCATCTCCACCAGTGAGGGCTGGCGCTCGCTCCAGGACCGGCGGCACGACGTGCTCGATCGGCTGACGGACGCGCGGGCGCTGCTCGACCTCCGGCTGATCGCCGCGCTCGGTGAGCCGAGCTACTGGAGTAAGAACCGCAAGGGCGACCGGCTCCAGGACGACGGCGCCAGCCGCCTAGAGATGCAGCCCCGCAACCAGGGATCCGAGTTCGTCGGCAACCGGCTCCGCCCACTCGCCGCAGCGGTCGCCGCCCGGACCGCCGCCGCAGTCAGCGACGGGCTGCTCGGCCACCGCGTCCGCGACGAGATCGGCAAAGACCGACCAGACAGCCGTACGCCGACCGGGTTCGCCGCCCCTGGGCCCACCGACAACGCGCTGGCCTGGTGTGCGCTCTGGGGCATCTCGCAGTTCCCCATCGCCCAGAGCAGCACCGGATTCGCCACGACGAGCGGCCACATCGGCCGGGGCACCGCCGGCTACTTCTACGTACCAGTCTGGGCTGGCCGCTGGCGAACCGCCCGGCACCGGACCATCGCCGCGAGCGGACAACTGTCCCGGTTCGCCGCGACCGGATTGTCGCCGAACGACCTCGGGCGCGCCTCCGACGACGCCGCGTCCCGCAGCGGGGCAGCCCGTGAATGGCTGGCGCACCGCGGCGTCACCGCGGTCGTCCGCTTCCCGGTACACCGGTTCGGCAGCGACAGCGCACCCGAACGCCGCGCCATGCTCGGCGAACTACTTAAGACCGATCGCCGCTGATGTCCGACCTGATTCCCATCAGCCTGGTCGCACACCAGGCGTTCTGCCCACGCCGGGCCTGGCTCGAAGCCATGGGAGAGAAGACCGACACCCACCAGGTGGAGATCGGCACGCAGGCCCACGCCCCGGCCGACGACCCCACCGGGTCGCGCGCTCGCCGCTACCGGGCAGTCGACGTGGTCAGCCACGACCTCGGCGTGACCGGGCGCTGCGACACCGTCGAACTCGACGAGAACGCCGCGATGACAGTGGTGGAGCACAAGGCCACCCCGGTCCGCCGCCGCCCCGAGGTCACCGAGCCGATGCGGATCCAGGTCGCCCTCCTGGCCGGAGCCCTGGCAGACATGGGCTACCCGGTGTCCGGGCAGGCGGTGTACTTCACCAATCACCATGCCCGGGTGGACGTGCCCCTCTCCGCAGACGACAGGGCGCTCGCCCGGGACATGGTGGCGGCCACCGCGCGTACCCTCGCCGCCGAGCAGGCGCCCCCACCCCTCGAAGACGACCGGCGCTGCTCCCGCTGCTCGCACATCACCGTCTGCCTTCCCGACGAACGCCCCCTCGCGCCGGTGACCCGCCGGATCGTGGTGGCCGATCCCGACACGCAGGTCCTGCACCTGACCACCCCGGGCTCCCGGGCGTATGTCACCCGGGGGCGGATCGAGGTCAGCAAGAGCGGTGAGAAGCTCGGCACGTTCCCGATCGAACGCGTGCAGGGCGTGGTGGTGCACGGCAACGTCGACCTCTCCAGCGGCCTCATCCGGGAGGTTCTGTGGCGCAGCCTGTCGGTGGTATGGTGCACCAGCTCGGGACGGGTCACCGGATGGGCCAGGGCAGCCCAAGGACCCAACGGCGGTCCGCGGCTGCGCCAACACGTCGCATCCCACCACGGGCGCATCGACCTGGCCCGACAGTTCGTGGCCGCGAAGGTCGCCAACCAGGCGACCCTGCTGCGTCGGCACGGCGACGCCCCGGCCGCCGTGACCCGGCTACGGGAACTACAGCGGGACGCCCTTGCCGCGCCGTCACTGACCGACCTGTTCGGCATCGAGGGCGACGCGGCGGCACGCTACTTCGAGCACTTCCTCACCATGTTCCGGCCCAGCGTCATGGCAACCGAAGGGCTGACCTTCTCGACACGGACACGACGTCCCGCCCGCGACCCGATCAACGCCGCGTTGAACTTCTGCTATGGCCTGCTGACCGCAGACACCCTACGTGCCGTCGTCGCCTGCGGACTCGACCCGCACGCCGGATTCCTGCACAGCAGCGGACGCAACAAGCCGGCACTGGCGCTCGACCTGGTCGAGGAGTTCCGAGCCCCGGTAGCCGACTCGGTCGTTCTGAACGCATTCAACAACGGCGAGATCCGCGCCCGAGACTTCACGGCCGCACTCGGCACGACCCGGATAGGCGAGCGCGGCCGCAAGGCTCTCATCGCCGGCTACGAGCGCCGCGTCACCAGCACGTTCCGGCACCCGACCTTCGGGTATGACGTGACATGGCGACGCGCAATGGAGATCCAAGCGCGACTCGTCCTGGGAGTGATCGACGGAACGCAGCCCCGATACCAAGGCATCAAGACCCGATGAGCCTCGACGACGTACGGCGCTACCTCATCGCGTACGACATATCCGACGATGTCCGCCGAACGAAGGTAGCCAAGAAGCTCGAATCGTACGGTGACCGCGTACAGTACAGCGTGTTCATCGTGGACGCCCGCCCGGCAAAGCTCCTGCGGCTTCGTGCCCAGCTCACCGATCTGATCAACGAGGGCACCGATTCCGTTCTTTTCTGCAACCTGGGCACCCTCCGCGAGAACAACCGTCGATCGCTCGACGTGATCGGCTGTAGCCGCACCATTACCGGCCACGGACCGGCGATCCTCTGAACCCACCGGCGAAGGCTCCGTCGTCCCGCCCCTGAGCGTGGACCCGTCGCAACGGTGTCCGCCCAGCTCACACACTGTGAAGGCGCACGAGATCGTGGTCTTCAGGCGCTACTCGATCTTGCAGGAAGCCCACCCTTCGCGATGGACCGGTTCAGGCGCAGCTCAGGGCGGCTAGAATCCCGACTCAGCCGCAGCTCCCACGGGAGCTGCCCTTCATTGAGGGGGGCAGTGTGTGGTCAACGCCGACAGGCTGCCGTGCAGGCCGCAGCTCCCACGGGAGCTGCCCTTCATTGAGGGGCGGCGACTACGGCGGCCGCGGCGGCGGCGGCGGCGGGCCGCAGCTCCCACGGGAGCTGCCCTTCATTGAGGGCCGACTGTGCCGGATGGCGAGTGCGCCTGGGAGCGGCGGGCCGCAGCTCCCACGGGAGCTGCCCTTCATTGAGGGTCGCGGATGGAGCTTGACGCACAGCGGGCCGGCGACACAGCCGCAGCTCCCACGGGAGCTGCCCTTCATTGAGGGCCGAGATCCACATGGGCGGCCACGTACTCCGGCGGCAGGCCGCAGCTCCCACGGGAGCTGCCCTTCATTGAGGGAGGTCGAGGGCGGTCATCGCCGGAGGTCGGGTGGCCGCAGCTCCCACGGGAGCTGCCCTTCATTGAGGGTTGTCCCGCCGCCGCCACCGGTGATCCCTCCGCGCCAGCCGCAGCTCCCACGGGAGCTGCCCTTCATTGAGGGAACGGCACGGAAACCGTCCGCACGGTCACGCTCGCCCGCCGCAGCTCCCACGGGAGCTGCCCTTCATTGAGGGGAGGTGACCGCGCGGCAGACATCCGATGACTATGGCCGCAGCTCCCACGGGAGCTGCCCTTCATTGAGGGGCCGACTCCACCCTGCGCGGCGTGAAGGTGCGGGCCAAGCCGCAGCTCCCACGGGAGCTGCCCTTCATTGAGGGGGTCCCGTAGCCCAAATGGCAGTAGGCGACGGATTCAAGCCGCAGCTCCCACGGGAGCTGCCCTTCATTGAGGGATAAGTGAGGGGTAAGGGGAGCGGCCCACAGCGACCCGGCCGCAGCTCCCACGGGAGCTGCCCTTCATTGAGGGGGCTAGGCCCGTGAGCGACGGGCCGGACGAGGAGGCCGCAGCTCCCACGGGAGCTGCCCTTCATTGAGGGCGGCCGAGCGGGGGGTGGCCGGGGACGGTCCTGGGGTGGTGCGGGCGCGGACGCCGGC
>NZ_JBFBAO010000285.1:0-9223 GCF_040682255.1 Micromonospora sp. NPDC051296
TCGCGGAGAGCCCGGCGTCGGCCGCCTTGACCGCGTAGTCGAAGGCGACCCTGGGGCCACCCTCCATCTGGAGCTGTTCGTTCTGGTCGTAGAAGCCCACCTGCTGCTGGCCGAGGATCGGGTTGAACAGGTTGGTCGCGTTGTCGATGAACTTCTTCTTCGTCTTGGCGGTGTACTGCTGGCCGACCTCCAGGAACTTCTCCCAGCTGGGCCAGAGCGCGGAGACCTGGTCGCGCTCGGTGGGCAGGCCGGCGGCGGAGAACAGGTCGGTGCGGTAGCACATGGCCAGGCCGCCGACGTCGGTGCCGAGGCCGATCTGGGTCCGGCCGTCGGCCGACAGCGACTGCTTCCACTTCCACGGCAGGTAGTTCGTCTCGTACTTGCCGGCACCGGAGTCGAGCAGGTTGACGAACTGGTCGGCCTGGCTGCGGAACTGGACCATGAAGCCCTCGTCGATGGCCGCGATGTCGGGCGCGCCCGAGCCGGCGATCAGCTTCTTCTGCAGGTCCTCGTGCTGGGCGTTGTACTCACCCGAGTTGAGGGCGATCTTGACGTTCTTGTGCTCCGCCTCGTACTTCGCCTTGAGGTCCTGTAGGCCGAAGTCGCCCCAGAAGTTGATTTTGAGGGTGACCTCGCCGTCACCGCCGGAGCCACCTGTGGTGCTCCGCCCGCTGCACGCGACGACCAGCGAGCCGACCACCAGACCCACGGCTGCGACCCGCAGCCAACGAGGCGTAGACCGTTTCATGACCCATCCTCCGAGACCATTGGGAACGCTCCCGAGATCGAGATACGTTGACTGAACCGGATAAGTGAGGCCACCGTACGGGCGCGCTCCCATGGTGTCAACGGCGGGTTAACGGCGTGGCCAACCCGTAACCTGACGACAGCGCCATCCGCGTGAAACCGCCTGACATGCCGCTCTCCCGAGCAGCTCAGGGCGGCCATGCCGACGATGGGGCGAGCCTCCGCCCGGTCGGCAGCGCGTAGACTGAACCGAGCAAGTTGCGGCGACCGGGGTGTCCGCCTCGCCGCGAACGGCCCGCGCCCGGTCAGGAGCGGGCGACGGGTAGCGTGTCCAGCGCCGCTCGGGCAGCCGCGCGGTGCCCGGTCGACGGAAC
Organism: Micromonospora sp. NPDC051296; assembly: GCF_040682255.1. Lineage (NCBI taxonomy): Bacteria > Bacillati > Actinomycetota > Actinomycetes > Micromonosporales > Micromonosporaceae > Micromonospora > Micromonospora sp. NPDC051296. The sequence goes on from NZ_JBFBAO010000285.1 coordinate 1,122, forward strand.
GGTTCGGGAGGAAGTACGCCGGTGAAGCGGCCCACGATCGCGGATGTCGCCCGGCGGGCGGGGGTTTCCAAGGGCGCGGTGTCGTACGCGCTCAACGGCCAGCCGGGCGTCTCCGAGGCGACCCGGCAGCGCATCCTCGCCATCGCCGCCGAGATCGGGTTCAGCCCGAGCAGTGCGGCCCGGGCGCTGTCCGGCGCGACTGCCCGGGCGATCGGGCTGATCCTCGCCCGACCGGCCCAGACGCTCGGCATCGAACCGTTCTTCATGGAGCTGATCAGCGGCGTCGAGGCGGAACTGTCCGCCCGGTCGTACGCGCTGACCCTCCAGGTGGTGGCCGACCAGAGCGCCGAGATCGCGGTCTACCGGCGGTGGTGGGGTGAACGGCGGGTCGACGGGGTCCTCGTTTGCGATCTGCGCACCGACGACCGGCGGGTGCCGGTGCTGGAGGAACTTGGCCTGCCCGCCGTGGTGATCGGCGGGCCGGCCGGCACCGGCCGACTGGCCAGCGTCTGGTCGAACGACGCGGCGGCGCTGGTGGAGACCGTGGAGTACCTGTACGCCCTGGGGCACCGGCGGATCGCCCGGGTCGGCGGCCTGCCCGACCTGCTGCACACCGCGATCCGGACGCAGGCGTTCACCGAGGTGTGTCAACGCCTCGGCCTGGCCGAAGCGGTCACCGCCTCCTCCGACTACACCGGCGAGGAGGGCGCTCGGGCGACCCGGCGGCTGCTCAGTTCCCGCGTCCGCCCCACCGCGGTGATCTACGACAACGACGTGATGGCGATCGCCGGGTTGTCGGTCGCCCAGGAGATGGGCCTCGCGGTCCCCGGCGATCTGTCCATCGTGGCCTGGGACGATTCCCCGCTGTGCCGGCTGGTGCACCCGCCGCTGACCGCGCTCGGCCGGGACATCCCGGCCTATGGCGCGCACGCCGCCCGGCAGCTGCTACAGGTGATCGAGGGAGCCCCGGCGATCGAGCTGCAGGACGAGACCGCGCACCTGACCCCGCGAGGCAGCACCGGCCCACCCCGTAACCGGTGAACCGGTTAAGCAGATCTCGCGGTCACCGGGGCGTGGAGGGAAACTCCTCGAAGTACGCCTCGACCCGTTCCGCGGTCGCCGGTCGGGCCAGCTCGTACCCCTGGCCGTAGTGGCAGCCGGCCCGGAGCGCCCCGTCGACCTGGTGGGCGGATTCCAGTTCCTCGGCCACCACCTCCAGGCCAAGCCGGTCGGCGACGGTGACCACCACGTCCAGCAGGGGGCGGTGCGGGTCGCCGCTCGCCACGACCACCTCCGGCCCGACCTTGAGCAGGTCGATCGGCAGTCGCCGGAGCTGGGCGAGCGAGGCGTGCTCGGCGCGGAAGTCGTCCAGGGCGGTCCGGATGCCCATCGAGCGCAGCCCGGCCAGCCGCGCCACCACGGTCGGCAACTCGGCGGCCACCCGCGGCTCGGCGACCTCGACCACCAGCTGGTCCGGCCCCACCCCGTACGCCTCCAGCACGGCCGCCGTGCGGGGCACGAAATCCGGTGAGGTCAGCTCGCGGGTGGTGACGTTGATCGACATCCACAGCCGCCGACCGCCGACGGACCAGTCCGCCAGCTGCCGGCAGGCCCGGTCCAGCACCCAGGCGCCCAACTCGCCCACGATGTCGAGATCCTCGGCCACCGGCAGCAGCTCCGCCGGGAACACCGTGCCGAGCACCGGACTACGCCAGCGCAGCAGCGCCTCCGCACCGACCGGCGACCGGTCGGCGAGCGCGAGCACCGGCTGGTAGACCAGGTCCAGCTCGCCCCGGGCGACCGCACCGGGCAGCTCCCGCTCCAGATCCAGCCGGCGGACCAGCTGCTCCTCCAGGTACGCGTCGTACCACTCGACCCGGTCCCGGCCGAGCTGGGCCGCGCGCCGCCGGGCCAGGTCCGCCTGGCGCAGCAGATCCTCCGGCCGGCCGTGGGCCAGTTCGGCGAGGCCGACACTGGCCCGTGACCGCAGCACCGCCCCCGACACCTCGTAGGGGCGCCCGAGCGCGGTGAGCAGCTGGGTGCCCAGCGCGTAGGCCAGCACCGGCCCCGCCGCGGTGACCACCGCGAGCCCGCTCCCGGGCAGGTCGAACACCTCGTCGTCGTCGCCCGTCACGGCCCGGGCCCGACGGACGGCCTCGGCCGCCACGTCGTCGCGCACCGACACCCCGGGCAGCTCGGTGAGGTGAAGGTCGACCACCAGCAGCGCACCGGCCGCCGGTGCCGGCCGCACCGCCAGGGCCCGCAGCAGTTCGGCCCGACCGGTCGGCACATCGCCGTCGACGGTCACCGGAGCCGTCGGGGATGGCGGGGCATCCGGGACCCGCAGGGCATCCGAAGGCATACTCCGCTCCGCCGCGCCACTGAGCAGTTCGCGCGCCACCAACGCGGGCACCGCGGCGAGCGCGAGCAGCACTGTGGTCTGATCCGGCAGGTGACCGGCCTGCAACTCGTGGACTTCGGTCAGCACCACCGCGACCGCCGGGACCACCGTCCGCGGCCAGACCGGCGTGGTCGGCCGTGACGCTTCGGCTTCGGCCCGCACCACGCGCCGCATCCCGGCGGCGATCAGCAACACGCCGACCACCAGCGGGGGTACGGCCAGCAGCGCCGCCCGCCCGGCGGCCGGACCGGCCGGTAGCGCGGCCAGCAGCACCAGGGCGAGCATGGTCAACGCCGCACCGGCCCGGGAGCGGGCTTCGCCGGTGTTCGAGTGCACCCCGGTCAGCACGGTCAGCGTGCCGACGGCCAGCACGCCCAGGGCCACCGCCACGGCCAGCCTCGCCGGTCCCGCCACACCGGCGTACGGCAGCAGCAGCCAGCCGACGAGCGTCAGGCAGAACCCGGGCGCGACGCCGTCGAGCAGCTGGCGCAGCCATACCCGGGCCGGCGGACGCGGCGGGTAGGGCAGGCTGAGCAGGCCGAGGCCGAGCAGGGCGGTGGTGCCGGCGAGGCCGGCGACGGCCGCGGCCGCCCGGTACCCGGCGGAGGCCAGCGGCAGCACCGCCGCGGTGAGGCCGGCGGTCACCACTGCGGCGTGCAGCAGGGCGGCGGCCCGGCGAGGTCGGGTCGCCCGGCGGCGGGCCAGCCGGCCGCCGGCGGGATCGACGGGTGGCGCATCGGGGCCGAGGGTCAGCCGGGACAGGCGCACGCCGGCCAGCGTGGCGCCGGCCGCACCGGCGAGCGCCACCACACCAAGGGCCGGCACCGGCCCGGTGGCACCGACGACGACCAGCACGGCGACCACCGCGAGGACGCAGGCTTCCGGCAGCATCGGACGGTGGACGGTGGTACGGGACGGAATGGCGCGGAACGCGGTGGCTCGGAACACAGACGCGACGGGCACGACATTCGCCTTCGTGAGGGGGCACGGGGGCGGTGCGGCGGTACGCGGACGGCGAACATGATGGTCCGCCGCCCACCACCGGTGAACGAGTCAGCCGACGAGCAGTGACGACCACCGGACAGTGAGCCAGGTCACGCTCGTTGCCTGCGGGCGGCCGGGACAACCCGGTGCGAACCGTCCCCGCCCTGGTGGGATCATCGGGAGATGGCTCGCTCCGACACCGCGCGATTCCGGCACCACCAGGCCATCCTGGCTGCGGCGATCGTCGCCGCCCTCGGCGCCCTACCGCTGGCCAGCGCCCGCACGTACCTCCTGCCGGTGCTGCTGGTGCCGGTCGCGGTGGCGGTCTGGGCCTGGCGTGCCGGCACCGACGCGGACCCCCACGGGCTGCGCCTGCGGGCGCTGGCCGGCGAGCGCCGCATCCCCTGGGACCAGGTGGTCGAGCTGGGCTCCGATCCGCGTGGCCGGGCGGTCGCCCAGCTCGGTGACGGCCAGCGGCTGGTGCTGCCGGCGGTACGCCGCAATGACCTGCCGCGACTGGTGGCGGCGGCCGGGCGGGGCGAGGTCGAACCGGCTCAGTAGCCGTTCACCACCACGTTCTCGGGTTGCTCGCCGGCCGCGAACCGGCGGATCTGCTGGCCGACCAACCGGTACGCCCGCGGCAACAGGCCCCGCACCGACCCCGCCACATGCGGGGTGATCAACACGTTCGGCAGCTCCCAGAGCGGATGGTCGACGGGCAGCGGCTCCGGGTCGGTCACGTCCAGGGCGGCGGAGATCCGGCCGGTGGCCAGCTCGGCGACCAGCGCGTCGGTACGGGCCACCGGCCCCCGGGCGGCATTCACCAGCAGTGCCCCGTCGCGCATCGCGGCCAGGAACTTGTCGTCGACCAGCCCCCGGGTCTGTTCGGTCAGCGGCACCAGCAGCACCACGACGTCGGCCTGCGGCAGCAGTTCCGGCAGGTCCGCCACCCCGTGCACCCCCTGCTCGGGCCGGGCCGTGCGGGCCACCAGGGTGAACGTCACCTCGAACGGTGTGAGCCGGTCCCGCACCGCGGTGCCGATCGAGCCGGCGCCGACGATCAGCACCCGCTTGCCGGCCAGCTCGTCGGTAGGCGCCACCTCGTCGTAGGCCCACCGTCGCTCGGCCTGGGCGCGGGCCATCGCGGGGAAGGCGCGCAGCTGGGACAGGATCGCGGTGACCACCCACTCGGCGGTGGACGGGTCGTGCACGCCCCGGGCGTCGCAGAGCGTGACCCCCGGCGGGACACGACCGGCCCAGGCGTCCGCGCCGGCCGAGAGCAGCTGCACCACCGCCAGGTCGGGCAACTCGTGCAGCAGCGCCGTGGCGTTCGTGCCGGAGAGGAAGGGCGGCACCCAGAACCGGACGCCGGCCACCGGGGAGGGCAGATTCGTGGGGTCGGCCATCGTCTCGACGGTGACCTCCGCCGGCAGTTCGCCGAGCAGGGCGTGACCGGCCTCGTGCGGGATCCATACCTTCACGCTCGCCGACGATAGGCCCCCGCGATCGGTACCGCCGCCGGGGGTCGGCCCGCGTCGGCTGCCACGGCGGCGCCCGTAGCGGGCTACCCTGGGGCGGGTGAGCGCTCCTCCCCCGTACCCCCGCTCCCGTCGGGTCCGCACGGCCCTTGCGGCCTCCTGCGCGACGCTGCTGCTCGCCGCCACCGGTTGCAGCCTCGGCGAACCGGACCCGGATCCGGCCGGCGAGCCACCGAACCTGCCCACCCCCTCGGCCACCGCCAGCGCTGGCGACCAGGCGGTCGTCGCCACCGTGCTCGCCCGAGGGCTGCGGGTGCCGTGGGGCATCGCCTTCCTGCCCGACGGCGGCGCTCTGGTCACCGAACGCGACAGCGGCCGGATCCTCCAGGTCGGCCCGGAGTCGAGCCCGGACGGCCTGAAGATCACCGAGGTGCAGACCATCGACGGTGTGGCGGCCGGGGGCGAGGGCGGCCTGCTGGGGATCGCCGTGTCACCGGACTTCGCGCAGGACCGCACGGTCTTCGTCTACTACACCGCCGAGCGGGACAACCGGATCGCCCGGCTGCGACTCGGCGAGGCGCCCACCCCGATCCTCACCGGCATCCCCAAGGCGGGCATCCACAACGGCGGTGGCCTGGCGTTCGGCCCCGACGGGCAGCTCTACGCGAGCACCGGCGACGCCGGGGACACCGCCCAGTCGCAGGACGTCAAGCGGCTCGGCGGCAAGATCCTGCGGATCACCCCGGAGGGGAAGCCGGCTCCGGGCAACCCGTTCCCGAACTCCCCGGTCTGGTCCCTGGGCCACCGCAACGTGCAGGGCATCGCCTGGGACGGCGACCGGATGTACGCCGTCGAGTTCGGCCAGAACACCTGGGACGAGATCAACCAGATCACCAAGGGCAAGAACTACGGCTGGCCCGAGGTCGAGGGGCGCGGCGGCGACGAGAAGTACGCCGACCCGATCGTGCAGTGGTCGACCGACGAGGCGTCCTGCTCCGGGCTGGCGGCGGTCGAGCGGTTGCTGGCCACCGCCTGCCTGCGCGGCCAGCGCCTCTGGCTGGTCGAGCTGACCGACACCGGCACGGTGCTCGGGCAGCCCCAGGCGCTGCTGACCGAGCAGTACGGGCGGCTGCGCGCGATCGCCGCCGCGCCGGACGGCTCGCTCTGGGTGAGCACCTCCAACCATGACGGGCGGGGCCGGCCCGCACCGGAGGACGACCGGCTTCTACGACTTGTTTTCGCAGGTGGCGGAGCTGGGCGAAGCTGAGGCACTCTCGAAACACAACACCTCAGGTTTGCCAAGATCCTTCAGCGGGCAGGTCAGAATCTCAGCATGGACGGTCAGGAAAACGAGGAGCCGCGCCGCGACCGGGACGGGGACACCCCCGCCGGTCGCCCGCGCCGCTTCCCACCGCTGCGGCGCCCCGCCGCACAGCGCCGCGACGGGCGGCGGCAGCTCGGCGTGCGCCGAGCCGCCGTCGCCCTGGCCATCCTGGTCGTCACGCTGGCCGGGGTGCTCGCCGGCGTCATCGCCGGTGGGAACGTGGGCACCGACATCGGGCCGTTCCACGCCCGGCTGTCCGTTTCACCGGCGGCCAACGGCGGCACCACCGTCGACATCCCGCCGCTGGGCTCACTGCTGCTGGATAGCCACGACGGGCCGACCCACCTGACCGTGGAGCTGGGCGCACTGGACCAGGGCCGCGTCGAGGCCCTGATCGACGACCCGGCGAGCCTCAACCGGGCCACTCAGTCGGCGGTCGACGAGGTCCGGGACGGGGTGCTGCGGCTCGGGCTGCGTACGGTCGCGTCCGCCGTCCTGGCCACCCTGGTGCTGGCGCTGCTGGTCTTCCGGAACACCCGCCGGGCGGCCTGGGCCGGTGGGCTGGCACTGCTGATCACGGCGGGCAGTCTGGGCACCGCCGCGGCGACCATCCGCCCTCAGTCGATCGAGGAGCCCCGTTACGAGGGGTTGCTGGTCAACGCTCCGGCGATCGTCGGCGACGTGCAGAAGATCGCCAACGACTACACCCGGTACGCCGAGCAGCTCCAGCGTCTCCTGGGCAACGTCACCCAGCTCTACACCACCGTGTCGGCGCTGCCGGTCTACGAACCGGAGCCGGGCACCACCCGGGTGCTGCACATCTCCGACATGCACCTCAACCCGGCCGCCTGGCAGTTGATCCGGACCGTCACCGAGCAGTTCGGCATCGACGTGGTCATCGACACCGGCGACATCACCGACTGGGGCAGCGAGCCGGAGGCGTCCTACGTCGGCTCGATCAGCCTGCTCCGGAAGCCGTATGTCTACATCCGGGGCAACCACGACTCCAACCGGACGGCCGCGGCGGTGGCCCGCCAGCCGAACGCGATCGTGCTGGACAACACGACCACCACCGTCGCCGGGCTCACCATCGCCGGCATCGGCGACCCCCGCTTCACCCCGGACAAGAGCACCTCGCCGGCCAGCGGTGGGATCAACGACCCCACGGCGGACGAGCTGATCACCACGGGCGAAAAGCTCGCCGCCACGGTCCGCAGCTCACCGCAGCCGGTGAACATCGCGCTGGTGCACGACCCGGCCGCCGCCGGTCCGCTCTCCGGCACCTGCCCGCTCGTGCTCGCCGGGCACACCCACCGGCGGCAGATCGAGAAGCTGCCGGAGGTGCCGGGCCAGCAGCCCACCACGCTGATGGTGGAGGGCTCCACCGGTGGCGCCGGCCTGCGCGGGCTGGAGGGCGAGCAGCCGACCCCGCTGACGATGACCGTCCTCTACTTCGACCAGCAGAAGCAGCTTCAGGCGTACGACAACATCACGGTGGGCGGCACCGGCCAGGCGCAGGTGAACCTGGAACGCACCGTGGTGACCCAACCGGCGGCGGGCCCTCCCGCCCCGGTCACCCCCACCCCGACCCGCTGAACCCTGCTCGGCGGGTCAGCGGAGGACGAGGGCGGCGAGGGCGGCGTTGACGATGCTGCCGGGGAGCAGGTCGTGCAGGTCGTACAGCTCGGTGACGCTGCCGGACTGGCCGAACTCGTCCACCCCGAGGGGCACCGCCGGCGCGCCGACGGCGGAGCCGAGCCAGGCCATGGCGTGCGAGGCGGCGTCGTGCACGGTGACCACCGGCACCCGGTCGGCGAAGGCCGACCGCAGCGCGCCGGGCACGCTGGGCACGGTGGCGGTGCGTACGCCCTGCCGCAGGGTGCGCTGCCAGGCCCGGTACAGGCGGTCCAGGCTG
>NZ_JBFBAO010000286.1:0-9192 GCF_040682255.1 Micromonospora sp. NPDC051296
CCACCGACCTGGTCGACATCAACCTGGGCATCCGGATCCTGCTCGGCAGCTCCTACTACAAGGACTGGGCCGGCGAGGAGGAGCCGTTCGTCAAGTACGACCCGCTCGGCAATCCGGTCGACATCCGCCACCCCTGGAACCAGACCACCCTCCCGGATCCCGGCAAGCGCGACTTCAACGACCGGTACAGCTGGGTGATGAGCCCCCGCTGGTTCGACAAGAGCAGCGGGCAGCATCTCGCGCTGGACACCGGCGGTGGCTGCTTCGCCCGGCTGTACACCACGGCACTGGCGAAGCTGGTCGACACCCCGTACGTCAAGTCGACCGGGCACAGTGTGCAGATCCTGCTGCCGAAGAGCGCACGGCTGCCCGAAATGACGCTGGAGTGGAAGATCCCGCGCTGGTCCAACGCGCTGGAGCGGGACCGCTCCCGGGCCTACTTCATCGCGTACGCCGCGGCGATGTCGCTGTACTTCCTGGAACGGGCGATGGAGCGGATGCGCGGCGGCGACATGCGGGTGTTCACCGAGTTCGACGTGCCGGACGAGGCCATCGGCTGCGGCTTCCACGAGGCCGTCCGGGGCATCCTGTCGCACCACATGGTGATCCGGGACCGCAAGATCGCCAACTACCACCCGTACCCGCCGACACCCTGGAACGGCAGCCCCCGGGACAGCTACGGCACTCCCGGGCCGTACGAGGACGCGATCCAGAACACCCCGATCTTCGAGGAGAACGGCCCGGACAACTTCAAGGGTGTCGACATCATGCGGGCGGTGCGCAGCTTCGATCCCTGCCTGCCGTGCGGGGTGCACATGTACGTCGGCGGCGGTCAGACCCTCAAGAAGATCCACTCACCGATGTTCGGCGCGTCGCATGGCTGAGCCGCCGGCCAGTCCGCGGCTCGACGACACCGCCGTCGAGCCACGGCTGGCCCGCCTGGACGCCGTACTCAGTCAGCTCGAGCAGACCCCCGGCCGCACCGCCGAGCTGGCGCTGGAAGCCGTCGAGATGCTGACCGAGGTGTACGGCGAGGCGCTGGCCCGGGTCACCGACCTCACCGCCGGCAGTCCCCGCGCGCTCGACCGGCTCACCGGCGACGAGCTGCTGCGGCACCTGCTGCTGTTGCACCGCATCCACCCGGACCCGCTGGACCGGCGGGTGGCCCGGGCGGTCGACGACCTCCGGCCGCAGCTACAGGCGCAGGGCGCCGAGATCGCGCTGATCGGTGTCCAGGACGAGGTGGCGCGGATCAGCCTGTCCGCGAGATCGTGCGGCGGTGGCGGCGCGGCCCTGCGGGACCTGGTACGGGAGCAGGTGCTGACGTTCGCGCCGGAACTGTCCGCCGTCGACGTGGTGGCGCCCGCGCCGGCTCCGGCGCTGATCCCGGTCAGCACCCTGTGGCAGCGGCCGGACCGGCCCGAGCCGGCGACGACGAGCGAGGTGGGGCGAGCCGCGGGGCCGCTGGCGTTGGGTGGCACGGCATGACCGCGGGCGCGCTACAGCGGGCGATCCGCCGGGCGGGGCAGCGTTCGGCGGCGGCCGAGCGCTGCGGCATGTGCGCCGGGCCGGTCGGTCCCGAGCACCGGCACGTGTGGGACGAGCAGGACGGGGAGCTGATGTGCGCCTGCACACCGTGCTCCCTGCTGTTCGAACGCGAGGCGGCCGGTGCCGGCCGGTATCAGCTCGTGCCCGCCCAGGGCCGACCGTTGACCGGCCTCTCCGCCGACGAACTCGGCGTGCCGGTCGGCCTGGTCTTCTTCGTCAGGCAACCCGACGGCCGGGTACTCGGGCACTACCCGAGCCCGCTGGGCACCACGGAATCGGAGATCGATGCCGATGCCTGGCGGGCCGTCGAGGCGCGATCAGCCGCGCTGGCCGAGCTGAAGCCGCGGGTCGAGGCGTTCCTGGTGTGGACCGGCACGCCGCGCGGCGGCGGCCAGCAGTGGGTGGTGCCGGTCGACGACTGCTTCCGGCTGGTGGCGCTCATCCGGCAGCACTGGACGGGCATGTCGGGGGGAAGCGCGGTGTGGCGGGAGATCGCCGGGTTCTTCGACGACCTGGGTCGACGGCATGGTCGGCCGCCCGGCAACGACTGATGGAGGGGGCGGAAGTGGGCGAGATCCGAGTGGGCGATCCCGATGTGGAACTCGACGCGCCGGCGCACACCAAGGGCGTCGAGGAGGGCAACTCGCGCAGGAGGCCACAGACGGGCCATCACGATGACGGGTCGGTGGATGCCCGCCGGTCGACCGGCATCCGGCCCAAGGAGCACGGCCCGATCCTGCCGACCATGCCGAACCTGCCGCCCGGCTGAGCGGGCCCGAAGGAGGTGAGCTATGCGGAAGCTGTTGGCGCTGCTGGCCGGCGTCGCCGTGGTCGGGCTGTTCTGGAAGGAACTGCCCGCACTGCGGCGCTACCTCAAGATCGCGAAAATGTGAACGGGAAAGGCCGAACGAGCCGATGTGTCTAGGTATCCCGGGGGAGATCGTCGAACTCAAGGCCGGTCACGACGATCTCGCCGTCGTCGACGTCGTGGGCGTCCGGCGGGCGGTCAACATCGGCCTGCTCGAAGCGGACCAGGTCGGCGTCGGCGACTGGGTCCTGGTCCACGTCGGGTTCGCCATGTCGAAGATCGACGAAGCCGAGGCCGCCGCCACGCTGGCGCTGCTGACCGGTCTCGGGCAGGCGTACACCGACGAGTTGCAGGCGCTCGCCGAATCCGACATCAGCTAGGGGATCACCAGATGCGTTTCGTCGACGAGTACCGCGACGCGGACAAGGCCCAGGCGTTGGCCACCCAGATCGCCGCGCTGTGCGAGCCGGGACGGCAGTACAAGTTCATGGAGGTGTGCGGCGGGCACACGCACACCATCTACAAGCACGGTATCGAGGACTACCTGCCGGAGAACATCTCGCTCGTACACGGCCCGGGCTGCCCGGTCTGCGTCATCCCGATGGGCCGGGTGGACGACGCCATCGCCATCGCCAACGAGCCGGGCGTCATCATGACCGCGTTCGGCGACATGATGCGGGTCCCGGGCGGGACCGGTTCGTTCCTGGACGCCAAGGCGGCCGGCGCGGACATCCGGATGGTGTACTCGCCGCTGGACGCGCTGAAGATCGCGCGCACCAACCCGGACCGCCGGGTGGTCTTCATGGCGATCGGGTTCGAGACCACCTCGCCGTCGACCGCGATGACGGTGCTGCGGGCGGCTGCCGAGGGCATCGACAACTTCTCGGTGTTCTGCAACCACGTCACCATCCTGCCGGCGATCAAGGCGATCCTGGACTCACCCGACCTGCGTCTCGACGGCTTTATCGGGCCCGGGCACGTCTCCACCGTCATCGGCTGCCGACCGTACGAGTTCATCGCCCGCGACTACGGCAAACCGCTGGTGTGTGCCGGGTTCGAGCCGCTGGATCTGCTGCAGTCGGTCTTCATGCTGCTCGGGCAGCTCGCTGAGGGGCGCTGCGAGGTGGAGAACCAGTACACCCGGGTGGTGCCGTGGGACGGCAACCTGCGGGCGTTGGAGGCGATCGGCCAGGTGATGCAGCTGCGGCCGTACTTCGAGTGGCGCGGCCTCGGCTTCATCTCACACTCCGCGCTGCGGTTGCGGGACGAGTACGCGGCGTACGACGCCGAGCAGATCTTCGACGTGCCCGGGGTACGCGTGGCGGACCCGAAGGCCTGCCAGTGCGGCGAGGTGCTCAAGGGCGTGCTCAAACCCTGGGAGTGCAAGGTGTTCGGCACCGCCTGCACGCCGGAGACGCCCATCGGCACCTGCATGGTCTCCTCCGAGGGCGCGTGCGCGGCCTACTACAACTTCGGCCGCTTCACGCGGCAGCGGCTGACGGAGGCGACCCGGGTATGACGACCGAACGCACCGCCGGATGGGTCGAGCGCGCGGTGGCCGAGGCGGAGGCGACGACCGATCGCGACTCGGGGCGGCTGTCGCCCGAGGAGCAGGTGCTCAAGCGCATCGAACGGGCCCGCCGGCGCGCGCCGAAGATCCGGGAGAGCCGGATCACGCTCGCGCACGGCGCGGGCGGCAAGGCGACGCACAGCCTGGTCGAAGGACTGTTCGTCGAGGCGTTCCGCAACCCGACGCTGGAGGCGCTCGACGACGCTGCCGTGCTTTCCGTGGGCACCGGCCGGCTGGCCTTCACCACCGACTCGTACGTGGTGTCGCCGCTGTTCTTCCCGGGTGGCGACATCGGCGATCTCGCGGTCAACGGCACCGTCAACGATCTCGCGGTCAGCGGTGCCCGGCCGCTGTGGCTGTCGGCCGGGTTCATTCTGGAGGAGGGCTTTCCGGTCGCCGACCTGCGACGGATCACCGCCTCGATGGCCGCCGCCGCGGCGCGGGCCGGGGTCCAGGTGGTCACCGGGGACACGAAGGTGGTGCAGCGGGGCAAGGCCGACGGCTGCTACATCAACACGGCGGGCGTCGGCGTGCTGGAGCGGCCGGTCAGCCTGGGCACTGGGCGCATCCGCCCGGGTGACGCGGTCGTCGTCTCCGGTCCGATCGGCGACCACGGGGTCACCATCATGCTGGCCCGCGGCGAACTGGACATCGCCGCCGACCTCGCCTCGGACACCGCGGCGCTGCCCGCTCTGGTGGACGCCCTGCTGGACGCGGCTCCCGGCGTACGCCTGCTGCGCGACGCCACCCGGGGCGGCGTGGCGACCATCCTCAACGAGGTGGCGCAGGCGGCTCAGCTCGCCGTCGTCGTCGACGAGTCCGCCGTACCGGTGCGTCCCGCCGTGACCGGCGCCTGCGAGCTGCTCGGCATCGACCCGCTCTACGTGGCCTGCGAGGGCCGCCTGGTGGCCGTGGTGGACGGCACGCAGGCGGAGGCCGCCGTGGCGGCGCTGCGCGGCCACCCGCTCGGCGACGGCGCGGCCATCGTCGGCCGCGTCGCCGCCGATCCACCCGGGATGGTGCTGCTCCGGACCGCGTTCGGCGGCACCCGGGTGGTCGACATGCTGGTCGGCGATCCGCTCCCCCGCATCTGCTGAGTGCAAGGAAGGGCCCCTTCTTATCGCTTTCTGTATAGGAGGGGCCCCCTCCTAACATCTCAGGAGCGGTGCCGGGCGGCGGCCACCACGGCCTGGCCGAGCGATATTCCGCCGTCGTTGGGCGGAACCCGCGAGTGCACGAGCACCCGGAAGCCGTCCCGCTCCAGCCCGCTCACCACCGCCTCGAGCAGCAGCACGTTCTGGAAGACCCCGCCGGAGAGCGCGACGGTGGCCAGTCCCGTGCGGTCCCGGACGGCTCCGGCCGCCCGGACCACGGCGTCGGCCAGGCCGTGGTGGAAGCGCGCGGCGATCCGGCCCGGGTCCACGTCGGCGAGCAGGTCCTCGACCACGCACCGGACCAGGCCGCGTCCGGCGTTTCGCAGCGGCACCGGGCCACCCGCCTCGACCGGGTAGCCGCCCCGCTCGTCCCGGTCGGCCCGCTGCTCCAGGGCGATCGCGGCCTGCCCCTCGTACGTGTTGCGGTCGTGCAGGCCGAGCAGCGCCGAGACGGCGTCGAACAGCCGGCCGGCACTGGAGGTACGCGGAGAGTTCGTCCCGGTCCGCGCCAGCGCCACCACCGCGGGCCACTGCCGCTCGTGCCGCCGCAACAGCGGCAGATCCGGTACCGCGCCGCCGTAGAGGTCGTCAAGGTAGGCCGCCGCCATCCGCCACGGCTCGCGCACCGCCGCGGCCCCGCCCGGCATCGGCACCGCGCCCAGGTGACCGACCCGCTCGAACCCGGTCAGGTCGGCGACGAGCAGCTCGCCGCCCCAGAGGGTGTCGTCCGGGCCGTACCCGAGACCGTCGAAGGCGACGCCGATCACCGGGCCGGGCTCGCCGTTGTCGGCCAGGCAGGACGCGATGTGGGCGTGGTGGTGCTGGACCCCGCACAGCTCGACGTCGTCGCGCTGCCGGGCGTACTTGGTGGACAGGTACTCGGGGTGCAGGTCGTGGGCGACGACGTCCGGCCGGACGTCGAAGAGCCGGGTGAAGTGCGCGATGCCGTCGGTGAACGCCCGCAACGTCTCGTAGTTCTCCAGGTCGCCGATGTGGTGCGAGACGAACGCGCGCCGTCCCTTCGCCACGCAGAAGGTGTTCTTCAGCTCCGCGCCGCACGCCAGCACCGGTCGGTCGAACCGCCAGGGCAGGGTGATCGGCGCGGGCACGTAGCCACGGGAGCGCCGCACCGGCAAATCGCGGCCCCGGAACACGCGTACCACCGAGTCGTCGGTCCGGACGTGGATCCGCCGGTCGTGCACGAGGAAGCCGTCGGCGATCGGCGCCAGCCGCCCGCGGGCGTCGTCGTCCCGGTACGCGATGGGTTCGTCGGAGACGTTGCCGCTGGTCAGCACGATCGGCGTGGCCAGCCGCCCGAGCAGCAGCTGGTGCAGCGGCGTGTACGGCAGCAGCACGCCCAGGTCGCGGTTGCCGGGCGCCACCGACGCGGCGACCGGGGCGTCGGGGCGGCGCGGCAGCAGCACCACGGGACGGCGGGCGCCGGTGAGCACCGGCTCGGCCGCCGGTGCCACGTCGACCAGGGTGCGCGCCGCCCGCAGGTCGGCGGCCATCACCGCGAACGGTTTCTCCTCGCGGTGCTTGCGGGCGCGCAGCGTCGCGACCGCTCGGTCGTCGTCGGCTCTCGTGGCCAGGTGGTAGCCGCCGAGGCCCTTGACCGCGACGATCCGCCCCTCGCGCAGCAACCGTACGGCGGTGTCCAGCGGCTCGCCGGGCACCGGTGTGCCGTCGGCGGTGACGAACCGGAGGGCGGGGCCGCAGGCGGGGCAGCACACCGGCTCGGCGTGGAAACGGCGGTTCCTCGGGTCGGCGTACTCGGCGGCGCAGCCGGCGCAGAGCGGGAACTCGGCCATGGTGGTGGTGCGGCGGTCGTACGGAAGGTCCTCGACGATGGTGAAGCGCGGGCCGCAGTTGGTGCAGTTCGTGAACGGGTAGCCGTGCCGGCGGTCCGCCGGGTCGGCCAGTTCGACGAGACAGTCCGGGCAGGTGGCGGTGTCCGGGGCGATGAGGGCATCCCGGCCGGCGCCGGTGACGCTGGTGACGATGGCGAAGCCGGGCTGGCCGGTCGGCGGGAGCGGCTCGGTGGTGAGCCGGTCGACCTGGGCGAGGGTCGGTGCCCGCCGGCTGAGGTCGGCCACGAAGGCGGTCAGCCGGTCCCCGTCCCCTTCGACCTCGACGAAAACGCCCGCGGTGTCGTTGCCGACGAAGCCGGCCAGGTCGTACTCGGTGGCGAGCGCGTGCACGAACGGGCGGAAACCGACCCCCTGCACGATCCCCTCGACCCGGACGTGCACCCGCCGTACGCAGGCCAACTCCATGGCAGCCCGGTCAGAGGTCGCCGGCCAACGCCTGCTGGGTGAGTTCCCAGAGCACGTGGTAGACCGTCGTCTGCGCCTCCTGGACCCGGTGCACCGATGCCGACGGCACCACGAACAGGTGGTCGACGAACTCGGATTCGGCCATCCGGCCGCCGTCGTACCCGGCGATCCCGACGGTCAGCATGCCGCGCCGGGCCGCCTCCTCGAACGCCCGCAGGACGTTGCTCGATCCGCCGCTGGTGGACAGGCCCACCGCGACGTCCCCGGCCCGGCCGAACGCCGCCACCTGCCGGGCGAAGACCACCTCGAACCCCACATCGTTGGAGAGCGCGGTGATCAGTGCGACGTCGTGGGTCAACGAGATGGCGGGCAGCGGGCGGGCCGCCGTCGGTGGGTGCAGGAACAACTGCGCGACGTCCTGCGCGTCGGTGCTGCTGCCGCCGTTGCCGAACGCGTACAGCGTGCCGCCGGCCTGGAAGGCCGCGGCGCACCGGCGGGCGCAGTCGACCAGGCGCTGCCCGTGCTCGGCGACCAGCGATTCGCGCAGCGCGACGATCTCCGCCGCCTTCGCCGCGGTGGACCGCGCCACCTCGGCGAGCACCGCGTCCACGTCGGTCGGTCGGGTGTCCAGAAACGGGTAGAGCGCCCCGATCGCGCCCTCGACCCGGGCGCTCATGCCAGCACTCCGCTGCGCTCCGTGCCGTCATGAGGCACCGCCGCACTGTGCTGATGATTCGCTCGCTGGCACTCGCTCATGACAGCTTCTCCACGACGGCGATGGCCTCCTTGGCGTGGACCAGCACGACGTCGCCCGGTCCCGCCTCGACCAGGGCGACACTGATCTCCTCCGGCCCGGCCTCGGTGTCGACCATGGCCAGGCCGCCGGCCAGCACCTCCCGGACCCGGACGGCGACCGCCACGTCGGAACAGGTGATGCACACCTCGTCGTGGCACTCCGGCACGCTGGCCGGCGGGCCTAACCGCAGGGGCTGCCGGGTCACCGGACCGCCTCCGGCTCCAGCAGTCCAGGCTGCTCGAACAACACGTGCACCAGCTCCCACAGGATGTGATAGATCGTCACGTGCACCTCCTTGACGATGCACGGGTCCTCGGAGCGGGCGACCACGACGTGGTCGGCGACGGCCTCCCGAGCGATGTCGCCGCCGTCGCCGCCGAGCAGCCCGACGGTGAGCAGACCGAGGTCGCGGGCCGTCGCCAGGCCACGTCGCACGTTGGCGCACCGGCCGTCGACGGACAGTCCGAGCGCGATGTCCGCCGGCGCGGCGAGCAGGCGCAGTTGAGCGGCGAACACCTCGTCGAAGCCCTCCGCCCGGGCGATACCGGTGAGGGTGGCGGCGTCGTTGGTCAACGAGATCGCCGGCAACGCCCGCTTGCCCACGATGACCGGGTGGACGAACTCCACCACGATGTGCTGGGCGTCGGTCGCCGGCCCGCCGTTGCCGAAGACGATCAGCTTCCCGCCGCGGTGGAAGCGCACGGCCATCGCGTAGCAGGCCCGCGCGATCTGCGCCGCGTCGGCGGCGACCGCCTGCGCCGGTGCCACCCGGCGGGCGAACGCACGGCCGACCACCGGCATCACGGACGACTCCATGCTCCTCCGTTCACCGTCGGGCCGCGGCGAACCGGTCCGCGGCGCCGGACCGCGCTGCCTGCAGGGCACCCGCCGAGCGGCGCAGACAGGCGTCGATGACCTGGTCGAGCTGCGCCAGCCGGACGGTCCACGCCCGGAGATCGTCGCGGCCCTTGGCGGTGAGCTGGTAGCACCGGCGGGCCGGCCCCGCCCCGGCGGTCTGCCACACGGAGATCAGCGACCGG
>NZ_JBFBAO010000287.1:0-9156 GCF_040682255.1 Micromonospora sp. NPDC051296
TGCGGGATGCGGTCGCGCCCGGCCGAGGCTGTCGTGAACACCGCTGTCGGCGACCACGCGATCGTGGTCGCCGGCAGCGTCAGGTCCTGCCTCAGTACCAACGGGTGCATTCCCAACCGTCGTACGGGCCCACCGGCTGGTAGCAGGCCTGCGCCTCGAGATTGGCGTCGTTGACCATGACGGTCCAGCTGGCCGGGGAGGCGCCCGTCATCGTCGTGCGATGGGTGCCGCTGGTGTAGCGGCTGACCACCTTGAACCTGACAGCGCCGGCGCTGGTCCTCGCCCAAGCCGTGCGGCAGCGCGGACTGTACCGCAGCTCGACGTTGCCCAGCGGGCTCGACACCCGGTACAGGTAGCCGGTGGACAGCTTGGGCGTGATGGCGTCCTCAGCGCAGGTGTAATACCTGGTGCCGTCGTAGTAGATCTTGAAGGACTGCGGGTCCTTGCCGTCGCACGAGGCTCCGCAGCCGGCGTTGGCGAGCGCTATCGCGTCGAGCTTGACGCCGTCGCCGGCCGCGATCACCGCCTCGACCTCGGCGGCGGCGCGGTCGGGCGTTGGCTGTGCCGAGGCGGGTGCCGGGTTCCAGCTCAGGGCGAGGGCCGAGACGAGTCCGGAGATGAGTAGTAGTCGCCGCACGGGTTCTCCTTGGTGAGTAGGACGGACAGCGGCAGTGTGTGGAGAGCCGTCATCGCCGCGCCATCAGCCGCTCATCGCCTCCGATCGATCAACCGCTCGCCCGGACAGCGGAAACCGCCAGGTGGCCGCTCAGCGCTGCGCCGGGAGGCGCAGTTCGGCGAGGACCATCCGGTGGTCGCTGCCGGGCAGCGGGTGCACCGCCACGGCGCGTACCGCGATGCGGTGGTCGACCAGCACATGGTCGATCACCACGGGCGGGATGAGGTCGCCGTCGTACGGGCCCCAGGTGCCGGTGAGCCCGGCGCCGACCGAGGCGGCGGCGTCGGCGTAGCCGGTGTCCAGCAGGGCGCGCAGCGGGGCGTGGTCGAGGGTGGCGTTGAAGTCCCCGGCGAGGATGCTCAGCGGTCCGTCCGGGGTGGCCGCTGGCTGCGCCGCCAGGTCGGCACGCCAGTAGCCCGTCTGGTCCAGCGCGTACGGCGCCGCCGGGTGCGCCGACTCGACGCGTACCGGGGGCGCGCCGGGCACCGTCACGGTCGCGTACGCCTGCGTGAAACCCCACCCGCCGCGCAGTTGGCGGATGCCGCCGTCGTTGATCGGGTGGCGGGAGTAGAGGCCGGAGCCGGGGGTGCCGACGACCGGGTTGAGCTGCCGGTACGGCATCAGCCGGTCGAGCCCGAGCCGATCCAGCTCGGCCTGGGCCGTCGGGGTGAACTCCTGCACGACCAACACGTCGACCCGCTCGGTGCGGACGAGGTCGACCAGTGTCCACGGGTCGGCGGCGCCGGCGAGCAGGTTGGCGGTGAGCACTCGCACCGTCGGCCCGCCGGCCGACGGTTGCGGCGTGGGTAGTGCGCGGGGCGCCACCATCGCAAGCAACGCCACGGTGGTCAGCGCCGCGACGACCGCCGGCCAGCGGCGCCGCAGGGCGAGCATGAGCACCAGCGGGACCAGGCTCCCGGCCGCCGCGTACGGGGTGAAGGCCAGCGCCTGCACCAGCGGCCCCCGGTCCAGGCCTACCAGCCGGGCCACCGTCCATCCGGCTCCCGGCGCGACGGCGAGCCAGCAGAGCGCCGTCCACACCGGCACCGCCCAAGATCGCCGGCCGATGGTGATCTTCACAGCAGCAGCCTAGTTCGCCGGTGTCGCGCGCCGGCAGGCGCTGGTGGGGCAGCCGGTCGGCCGTCCCGGCGCCAGCGTCGATGCGCGAAAGCGAATCGTCGAATGATTTTGTGAATACTTTCCGAATTCACTTCTCACAATTTTGTGGCACCGATCGGACAGTTCGTCGGGAGGGTGATCGCTATTGACCCATGGCATTTCCGGTGCTACGTTCCAGCTGGTCGGGTGGTCGGCTACCGGAGACAGTAAGCCCAGCTCAGGGTGCATATGGACCGTCGGGTGCAGTCGTCGTCAGGTGCGTTCGCAAATGACGCATGTCGACGGTCCGTGTTAATTGTCGCCCGACTCGGAGAAGGCAATATCCGTCCCGCGTGTCGCGGGTCGGTCGTATCTGCACGGTCACCAAGGGAGACCTGTCATGCCCAGTTTTTTCCGACGTAAGGCGGCTGCGGTGGCGATCGCGGCCCTGGCACTGGCGCTGGCCGGCGGCGGGATCGCCGCCGCGCAGCCCACGACCAAGGCCCAGCCCGCGAGCCGCGGGGCGCAGCAGCCGGCCGTCACGACGGCATCGCTGAACAGCGCGAAGGCGGTGCTCGCCAAGGGTGACTCCGTCGCCGCCGCCTCCACCGACATCTACCGGACGGTGGTCAACGCCAACGGCACCAAGGCCTGGGGCGACGGCGTCGTCATCAAGTACGGCGTCGGGCAGTACGAGGTGCAGTTCGCCGGCAACGTCACCACGTCGGTCTACGTGGCGACGATCGGCCGGCCGGACTCCTGCTGCATCCCGGCCGGCGGGGAGGCTTCGGTGGCGCCGCGCCTGCTCACCCCGAACGGTGTCTTCATCCAGACCCGCAACTCCGCCGGCGTCGCCGCCGACCTGCCGTTCCACGTCGTCGTGCACCGCTGATCCAGCCCCCGTCGTCGGCCCCCGCCCCGTGGCGGGGGCCGGCCTCGTCGTCACGCCGTCGTGTCCCAGCCGTGTCCACTTCCGCCAGGACGGTGCCGCCTGGCTTCCTTTGCGCGGTGCCGGGTACTCCACGCCGTAAGGGTGCCGGCGCGCCGTCTGGGCCACCGAGGGCCGGAAATTCCGACGTTTGTCCGATGGCCGCCTCGGGAAGCAAGCACCGTGACGGACATCTCGGACACCACGACCAGCCTGCCCAGCCCGGCGGATCCCGACGCGACCGCAGCCGAGCTGGACCAGACCCTCTTCGAGGTCAAACGCGTGATCGTCGGGCAGGATCGGCTAGTCGAACGCCTGCTCACCGCCCTGATCGCGGACGGGCACTGCCTGCTGGAGGGCGTGCCCGGGGTGGCCAAGACGCTCGCCGCGCAGACCCTCGCCACGGTGGTCGGCGGCACCTTCTCCCGGATCCAGTTCACCCCCGACCTCGTCCCCTCCGACATCGTCGGCACCCGCATCTACCGGGCGTCGAAGGAGAACTTCGACGTCGAGCTGGGCCCGGTCATGGCGAACCTGGTGCTCGCCGACGAGATCAACCGGGCGCCGGCGAAGGTGCAGTCGGCGCTGCTGGAAGCGATGGCCGAGCGCCAGGTCTCCATCGGTGGACGCAGCTACCGGGTCCCCGAACCGTTCCTCGTGCTGGCCACCCAGAACCCGATCGAGTCGGAGGGGGTCTACCAGCTGCCCGAGGCGCAGCGGGACCGCTTCCTCATGAAGGTCGTCGTCGACTATCCCGACGGCGCCGACGAGCTGGCCATCCTCTACCGGATGAGCGCCGACCGCCCGACGGCGCACCGGGTGCTCAACCCGGAGCGACTGCGCGAGTTCCAGGTCCGCGCCACCCAGGTCTTCGTGCACCACGCCATCGCCGAGTACGTGGTCCGGCTCATCCTCGCCACCCGCGACCCGGGACGGTTCGGGCTGCCGGAGCTCGCCCCACTGCTCGCCTACGGTGCCAGCCCACGCGCCACCCTCGGCCTGGTCGCCGCCGCCCGCGCCCAGGCCCTGCTCCGGGGCCGGGAGTACGTCCTGCCCGACGACGTCCGGGAGCTGTCGGTGGACGTGTTGGCGCACCGGCTGGTGCTCTCCTTCGACGCGGTCGCCGACGGAGTGACCGCCGAGTCGGTCGTCCGCCGGCTGGTCGACGTGGTCCCGCCGCCCCGGGTGGCCACCGGGCAACCGGAGTACGTGGCCGACTTGGCAGCCGCGTGATGGCACGCCACGGCGCGCCGGTGTCCGTACCGGCGGATCCGGGGCTGACCGACCTCACCCCCGACCAGCGACTACGCCGGCTGGAACTCACCGTCACCCGGCGGCTCGACGGGCTGCTGCACGGCGAGCGGCGCGGCCTGCTGCCGGGCCCGGGCAGCGAACCCGCGGGCAGCCGGGAGTACCGGCCCGGTGAGGACGAGGTACGCCGGATGGACTGGGCGGTGACCGCCCGCACCACCGTCCCACACATCCGGGAGGTGGACGCCGACCGGGAGCTGACCACCTGGGTGCTGGTCGACGCCAGCCCCAGCATGGAGTACGGCACCGCCGAGCTGGACAAGCGGGAACTGGCCGTGGCCGCGGTCGCCACCATCGGATTCCTCACCGCCGGGCCGGGCAACCGCCTCGGCGCGCAGGTGCTCACCCCGTACGGCCTGCACCGGGTGCCGGCGCGCGGTGGGCGTACCCATCTGATCGGGCTGTTGCGCGGGTTGCTGGCGGCGCCCCGGGTGGGCGGCCACGACGCGGATGCCGCGCCGATGCCCGATGCGGCCGAGCTGGCCGACGCGTTGGCGGCGGTGCACCGGGTGGCCAACCGCCGCGGGTTGGTGGTGGTGGTCTCCGACTTCCTCGACGGTCTGCCCGACGATCCGCGCCAACCGGCCGCCTGGGAGCGCCCGCTGCGCCGGCTGAGCGTGCGGCACCAGGTGCTCGCGGTGGAGGTCACCGACCCGCGCGAGCTGGAACTGCCGGACGTCGGTCTGATCACCCTCGCCGACCCGGAGACCGGCGAGCGCCGCGAGGTCTGGACCGGCGACCAACGCCTGCGCGAGCGGTACGCGGCGGCCGCCGCCGCCCAGCGCGACCAGGTTCGGCACGCCGTGCGTCGGTCCGGTGCGACCCACCTGGCGCTGCGTACCGACCGGGACTGGGCGGCCGACATCGTGCGGCACGTGCACGTGCAGCGCCGCCTGGCCACCGCCCCGGCCGGACCGCAGCGGGGAGGTGCCGCGTGATCTGGCAGTCGCCGGTCCGGCTCTGGCTGCTGCTCGGGGTGCTCGCCCTGGCGCTGGCCTACCTGGTGGCGCAGCGCCGCCGTAGCCGGTACGCCGTCCGGTTCACCAACCTGCGGTTGCTCGACCGGGTGGCGCCGCGGCGCCCGACCTGGCGTCGACACCTGCCGGCCGGCCTCTTCCTGGCCATGCTGGCGCTGCTCGTGGTCGGCTTCGCCCGCCCCACCGCCGAGGTCCGGGTGCCCCGGGAGCGGGCCACCGTGATGGTGGCCGTGGACGTGTCCACCTCGATGCTCGCCACCGACGTCGAGCCGGATCGGCTCGGCGCGGCCAAGGGCGCCGCCCAGCGGTTCGTCGACGGCCTGCCCGGGGAGTTCAACGTCGGGCTGGTGGCCTTCGCCGGCAGCGCCGCGGTACTGGTGCCGCCGAGCACCGACCGCGAGGCGCTGCACGACGGGATCGAACGGCTCGCCGAGGGGGTGACCGGCGTGCAGGGCACCGCGATCGGCGAGGCCATCAGCACCTCGCTGGGCGCGGTGAAGGCGCTGGACGACAAGGCCGCCACCGAGCCGCCGCCGGCCCGGATCATCCTGCTCTCCGACGGGGCGAACACCTCGGGCATGGACCCGATGGAGGCCGCTGCCGACGCCGTCGCCGCCAAGGTCCCGGTGCACACGATCTCGTTCGGTACGCCGGGCGGCTTCGTCGACCGGGGCGGGCGGCCGATCCAGGTGCCGGTGGACGGGGAGACGTTGCAGGCCGTCGCCGAGGAGACCGGGGGCGGCTTCCACCAGGCGGGTACGAGCGACGAGTTGCGCGCGGTCTACGACGACATCGGCAGCTCGGTGGGCTGGCGGACGGTACGACAGGACGTCTCGGCCCGATTCATCGGGCTCGGGCTGGTGTTCGCGATGGGCGCGGCGTTCGGCTCGATGCGGTGGTTCTCCCGCCTGCCCTGACCTCGTTCGACGCGGTTCGGCCGGTGCCGGGCGCACACGTGAGGAGCGTACGTATGGCAGTGCAGACCGGACTGGGTGAACCACGGGGCCCCGGGTTCGTCTCGCCCGATCTCGACCCGGACGGGCGGGGTCGGTCGGACGGAGCCGAGGGGGCGCGGAACCGGGCGGCGTGGAGCTGGAACCGCCGGCTGCTGGCGGGGCTGGCGGTGGTGGCGCTCTCCACCGGTTCGGGGGCGCTCGCGGGCGGCTGGGTGGCCAGCCGCGACGGTGGCCCGGGCCCGGCCGCGGCGTCGGCCGCACCGGTGCCGGCCGAGCTGGTCACGGCCGCCGAGAAGACCGTGCCCGGGGTGGTGTCGGTGCTGGTGGGCGGGGCCGGCGGCCAGTCCGCGAACGGTTCCGGCTTCGCGGTGGACTCGGAGCAGCACATCATCACCAATGACCACATCCTGGCCAAGGGGCGTGGCGGCCCGGTGACGGTGGAGCTGCCGGACGGCCGGCGGTTCACCGCGGAGGTGATCGGCCGGGAACCGGGCAGCGATCTCGCCGTGCTGAAGGTGCCGCCGTCGGCCGGGCTGGCGCCGCTGCCGCTGGCCAAGCCGGGCTCGACCCGGGTCGGTGAGCCGGTGCTGGCCGTCGGGTCACCGCTGGGGTTGTCCGGCACGGTCACCGCCGGCATCGTCAGCGCACTCGACCGTCAGGTGCGGCTCGGTGACAACCGGCACCGGGCGGTGCAGACCGACGCCTCGATCAATCCGGGCAACTCCGGCGGGCCGCTGGTCAACGCGCGGGGCGAGGTGGTCGGGGTGAACACCGCGATCGCCACGATCGACGGCAGCGGCTCGATCGGCATCGGCTTCGCCATCCCGATCGAGCAGGTGCAGCAGACCGCCGACACGATCATCGGCAAGGGTGGCTGATGTACGGAGAGTGACTGTCCAATTACGGATGGATGAGTGGACTGTCGGATTTCTGGCGAGGAGTGATCGGGGCATGGAAATATTACGCTGAGTATGGATACTGGCGTGGGTGGAGCGTCCTCTCATTGCGGCCCTCCTGCTGGTGGGCCTCATCATCGGAAGTGGCGTCGGGTCGTCGTACGCGCGCGCCCGACGCGGCTGGAACGACTACCAGACCGCGAAGAAGACCGTGCCCGGCGCGCGCCGCGCCGCCTGGCTGCTGATCAAGGTGGTCACCACGAAGGTCGGGGTGATCGCCCTGCTCCTGATCGGCGCGGTCGCCTACGCCGCCGCCGGTGGGAGCGACGAGGCGACCCCCTCGGCACCGAACCCGAGCAGTACTCCCGACGAGCGGCCGGCACGCTAGCCTCAGGGCGTGGACGACGGACTGCGGGTGACCGACCGGTGGGTCGTCCCCACCGCCGAGCTGCGGGAGCGGTTCTCCCGGTCGTCCGGGCCGGGTGGGCAGGGTGTCAACACCGCGGACTCCCGGGTCGAGCTGAGCTTCGACCTGGCCGGCTCGCCGAGCCTCCCGGAATCACTGCGTGCCCGGGCGCTGGACCGGCTCGCCGGGCGGCTGGTCGACGGCGTGCTGACCATCGCCGCCAGCGAGCACCGGGCGCAGTTGGCCAACCGGGAGGCGGCCCGGGAGCGGCTGGTCGCGCTGCTGCGTGAGGCGGTTGCCCCGCCACCCCCGCCGCGTCGCCCCACCCGCCCGTCGCGGGCCGCGAAGGAGCGCCGCCTGGCCGACAAAAAACGCCGCGCCCAACGCAAGCGCGACCGCCGCATCGACGACAACTAGCCCCCCGCCCCCGCCCCCGCCCCCTGCGCCTCCCGCCCGTCGATCTTGCACTTTTGGTCGCCGAGATGTGCCGCATGCGGCTTTTGCCGCGACAGAAAGTGCAAGATCGCCGCGGGTTGGTCGAGGGTGGATTTATTGATGCTTGTCGGTTGGTTTGGTTGAATGTGTGCAGGAGCGCCAGGGCCGTCACACCGAATCCTCGATACGTGACAGGAGTTCCCTCATCATGCTCCGAAGGCCTCTGCTCACCGCTCCCGCGGCCGCGTTCGTGGCCGTCCTCCTCGCCGTCACCGCCTGGTCGGCGCTGCCCGCCCCGCCGGCCAGTTCCGCCACCGCTGCGCCGCCGGCCGTGTCGGCGGCCGACCCGGTGCGGATCATGCCGCTCGGCGACTCGATCACCGGATCCCCGGGCTGCTGGCGGGCCCTGCTCTGGAACCGCCTCCAGTTGGCCGGGTACACCGCCGTCGACTTCGTCGGCACCCTCGGCCCGCAGGGGTGCGGCCAGCCGTACGACGGCGACAACGAGGGCCACGGCGGCGCCCTGGTCACCAACGTGGCCAACCAGAACCTGCTGCCGGGCTGGCTGTCGGCGACCCGGCCCGACGTCGTGCTCATGCACTTCGGCACCAACGACGTGTGGAGCAACATCGCCCCGGCCACGATCCTGGCCGCGTACGGCAGGCTGGTCGACCAGATGCGCGCCAGCAACCCCGCCATGCGCGTCCTGGTCGCGAAGATCATCCCGATGGCGCCGAGCAGTTGCGCCGACTGCGGCCAGCGGGTGGTGGCCCTCAACAGCGCCATCGACGGCTGGGCGGCGGGCAAGACCACCGCGCAGTCGCCGATCGTCGTGGTCGACCAGTGGACCGGCTTCAGCACGGCCGCCGACACCTACGACGGGGTGCACCCCAACGCCGCCGGCGACCGGAAGATCTCCGACCGGTGGTACCCGGCGCTGACCGCGGCGCTGACCGGCGGCCCGACACCGACTCCCACGGCCACGCCGACCCCTACCGCCACACCGACCCCCACCGCCACCCCCACGGCCACGCCGACGTCGACCCCTACCGCCACACCGACCCCCACCGCCACCCCCACCCCGACGGCCACGCCCACCTCGACGCCGGGCAGCTGTGTGGCGACCTACCGGTTGGTCGGCCAGTGGCAGGGCGGGTTCCAGGCGGAGGTGACCGTCCGTAACGCCGGGGCCTCCTCGATCGCCGGCTGGGTCGTCCGACTCGACTTCGCCGACGGTCAGCGGATCACCCAGGCGTGGAGCGCCGAGGTGGCCCAGAGTGGGTCGACGGCTACGGCGCGTAACGCGAGCTGGAACGGCACCCTTGCGCCCGGCGCGCAGACGACCTTCGGATTCCTGGGTACCGCCGGTGGCACCAACACTGCTCCGGCGGTGAGCTGCGTGCGGTCCTGACGGTCCGGCCGGGGTCGGGTCCGCGTGGAGCAGCTGGAGGCCGAGCCGGCGGAGTTCGCCAC